>CADCRC010000001.1 GCA_902803795.1 uncultured Erysipelotrichaceae bacterium
AATCCAGTAGAAATACTAAATATCTTTATTTTTACAAACAAAAAGACAAATAAGTCAAAATATAGACCCATTTGTCAACAATCTGAAACTCGGGGTTAACCCCGAGTTTTATAATTCTTATATTTTTTCTTTTGATGCTTTTTTTTGTTTTTCTTCTACTAAAGTGTTTTCTATTTCATAATATTGTCTTACTTTATGTTCTATTTCTTCTTTTAATACAGGATTTTCTTTTAAATATATCTTAGTATTTTCTTTTCCTTGTCCTATCTTTTCTCCATTATATGAATACCATGCTCCAGATTTATCAATTATTCCAGCGTCTGATGCTAAATCAATTATTTCTCCTTCTCTTGATATTCCTTCACCATAGATTATATCTACTGTTGCACTTTTAAATGGAGGTGCAACTTTGTTTTTAACTACTTTAATTGTAGTTTTATTTCCAACTACTCCTTCACCTGCTTTTAATTGTTCATTACGTCTTATGTCAAGTCTTACAGATGCATAGAATTTTAATGCTCTTCCACCTGGTGTTGTTTCTGGATTACCAAATAAAATTCCAACTTTTTCTCTTAATTGATTAATAAAAATAACTGTTGTGTTTGTTTTATTAATTGTTCCAGATAATTTTCTTAAGGCTTGTGACATTAATCTTGCTTGAAGTCCAACATGTGAGTCACCCATTTCACCATCAATTTCTGCTTGGGGAACAAGAGCTGCGACAGAGTCAATTACTATAATACTTATTGCTTCTGATTTTACTAATGCATCACATATTTCAAGTGCTTGTTCTCCTGTATCTGGTTGAGAAAGTAACAATTCATCTACATCTACACCTAATCTTTCTGCATAAACTGGATCTAGTGCATGCTCTGCATCTATAAATGCTGCTTTTCCACCTAATTTTTGATGTTCTGCGATTGCTTGAAGAGCAATTGTTGTTTTACCACTAGACTCTGGTCCATATATTTCTATGATTCTTCCTTTTGGATATCCACCTACTCCAAGTGCAATATCTAGAGAAAGACAACCAGATGATACTGTATCTACTTTCATATGTTTGCTTTCGCCTAGTTTCATTATTGAGCCTTTACCAAATTGTTTCTCAATGTCTTTCATTACTTCTTCTAATTTTTTATCATTATCATTATTTTCTTCTTTTTTCATTTAAATCTCCTCCCTAGATACATAATATAATAATATTTCATAAAATACAAATTATTTTAAAAACACAAATATTATAAATTCAAAAGAAAAAAAGCATAAAAATGTTATAGTTATTAACTTTTTCCACATGCTTTTTATTCTTTTTACACTATTTTTTGTAAATTTTTAATCTAAATATTAATTTTCCTAGTTTTTCTTTTCTGATATTTTTTTGTACATATTATAGTATTTTATACCTGAAATAATTGCCATAATACATGCAAAATACAATAATATTGTTGATATTCTTATATTTATTAGTTCAAATGGCAAATTATAGAAATATGTTAGAGCAACTCCAGACATTAGACATGCTGTTTTTAATTTACCTTCAAAGATTGCTGCTACAACAAATCCTTTTGCTGCACATTGCATTTTTATTGCATCTACTACAATATCTCTTGATATTATTATTACTGGTATAATCATATGTATAAATCCTAAACATGCAAGTAATATTAGTGATGAGTCTACTAGAACCTTATCAGCAATAGCATCTAACATTTTTCCTAAATCTGTTATCATATTTTTTGATCTAGCTATATATCCATCAATAAAGTCTGTTAAACTTGCTATAACAAATATTACTCCTGCTATAATGTATTGAACTCCAACTATTACTCCTCCTACATTATATTTTGGAAATGTTATACCTACTTCATAGAATGGAAATGCAAGTAATATAATAATAAAAACTGTTAGTGCTAATCTTAATACTGTTATCTTATTAGCTAAGTTCATAATATCCACCTTTCAATTCGTAATTTTTTTCTTTTGGTATGTTATTAATTAATATAATTAAGCAAATTATTAAAGCAAGTATTACTGCTACTATTACTATTAATATAACTGGCCATACCTTTTTCTTTTCAACATATTCTTTTGTATAAGGTGATGATATTTTTGGATTATTATCGTTTGTTGAATCTTTTAAGTCTGCTAATGAAATTCTAGATGTTTTTTCAAATAAATAGTCATTAAACATATCGTTTGATTTATCTATGTCTAATCCTAAGTATTTTGAATATTCTAATATATAATTTCTTAATTTATATACATCTTTAAATGCTTTAGCATTTCCATTTTCAATGTTTTCTAATAATATTACATCAATATTTAAATCCATTGATACTTCATTAATACTAATTCCCATTTCTTCTCTTGTTGTTCTTAACAATTCACTTATCTCTTCCAAATAATCACCTCAATATAATAAATAATATAAATAAGCCATGTTCTGTACCATATTTATGGTGATAAACATTTATCTACTAATTATTAATTAGTTCCTATCTTGATTTGATTCTCTTGATAGAACTCCCCTACCAATATTTGGGTTTCTCGCTTGCGGGGTTTACCTCGTTTCATTTTACTATTGCTAGTTAATCGTCACTGTGGCACTTTATGACTAGTATCCCAGTAGGATACATCATCGCCGTTAGAATAAATCTACTCTTAGTTATTTTTTCCTAAGACACAAACACTACAATCATCTCAGATTGTGCGAGCATGGACTTTCCTCAAAAGTATAAAATACTCCTGCGTTTATCTATATATTATGTTTTTATTTTGTTTCTTCTTTTTGTTTTAACTCATATACCATTTTTTCTAGGTTTGATATTCTTTTTATCATATCAACATTTGATATATCATAATTTTCGTTATCTTCTTTTTTATTTACCTCTTGTTCTAGTTTTAAATTTCTTAATTCTTGTTTTAATTCCATCATTTCATTCATTAATTCAGCTTTTTCTTTTTCTAATGAATTTATTATATTAGCAAATTGATTATAATCTTCTATTATTGTATCTAGAAATTGATCAACTTCTTTTAATCTATATCCTCTAGTATCAATCTTAAAATCTTTTTTTAGAATATCATCTGGAGTTAAAGATATTTTATTTTGATACATTATTATCACCAACCTTCTTTATTATTATTACATTATTAATCAATTTTGTCAACTTAGTTATTTACTCCATGATGTACTGGTTTTGTTGAGCTTGTTATTGCCATAAATCTATATCCATTACTTTTACCCCATTGTAATATTGGTTCTAATGCTTCATATGTATGTGATGTTCTATCATGAAGTAATACTATATTTAATTTATCAGGTCCTATACCACTTATTACATTTTGATATACTACATTAGGATCTGTTGTATTTCCAGCATCTCCACTTGATATATTCCAATCATAGTATTGATATCCTTTTTCTTCTACCATTTTTGTTAGTGTAGTCATTATTCCAATATTATATTTTTTACTAACTGTATTTGATGAACCTCCTGGAAATCTAATTATTTTAGAATGTTCTCCCGTTATTCTAAATACTCTATCCTCTACTTTATTTAAATCATCAAAATATGTATCTATAGATGAATATATTGAATAATTATGAGTAAATGTGTGTAGAGCAACTGTATGGCCTTCATCATATTCTCTTTTTATATATTCATCATTTCCATAACCTGTAACAAAGAATGTTGCTTTAGCATCATATTTTTTTAGTAAATCTAATACTTTTGGTGTATATGTATCATTAGGTCCATCATCAAATGTTAAATATATAATATTTCTATTATCATTTTCTTTTACTATTACTGTTCTTTTTATTTGTGATTCATTATTACTGCTATCTTTAACAGTATATGTTATTTCATACTTTCCTATTGTTTTTGTATCTACTTCTCCAGTTGTTTGTATTTTAGATGTTAAATCTCCATCATATTCATCGGATGCGGTAGCTCCAGAATCTTTATATTCTTCATTTAAATAAATTGTTATTTCTTCATTTCCATTTAGTGTTATTTGCGGTTTTTCTTCATCTATTACATCTACTATCTTTGTAGTATTTTTTTTATATATTAGGAAAGATGCTGTATATTTAATTTTATTTTTTCCTAATTTTTTTTCATTTATCTTTCCTTTATGTTTTATATTTATTTTATTTCCAAGTAGTGTTGCCTTTCCTTCTTTTATTTTATATTCTTGATTAAATTTTATTTTTTCTGATTTTTCACCTATATCTATTTTAATTAATTTAGGTATAATTATTAAACTTGAAAAAAAAGCAATAACAAATAGTAATAATATAATAACTATAATGTATTTTAAAATTCCTTTTTTCTTCTTTTTTTTACTCATATTCATACTCCTATTTACAATTTTGTTCTAATTGATAAGGTCTATAAGCTTCCCAGTTACTGTTTCCTAGTGGGTTCTGACCAAATTTATATGTTCTTTTTATATGTTTTGTACTTGTCCAACCTCTTCCTGTTTCACATAGTGTGTATGTTCCATTTTCTTTACTTGTTTCACATATAAAATTTTCATGTCCCGGATATTCTATTATATCACCTATTTGAAAATCATATGTTGATTCTATTTTTTGTCTATGTTTTTTATCTAGTCCTGCTCTATTATAAATTAGTGTTACTGTATAATTACAACAGGTTGTCATTGGTCCACCTTGTGTTATCATTCTATCAAAATCATTAAATAGTGGTGCCTGCTTTAATCCCATTCCTGCTGGATAGAATGCGTCATCTGCAGCTAGGTTTAAATCATTACAATTGCCTCCCCATTTGCAATAGTCTGTCCAGTTCCAATAATCAACTCCATACATTGTCATAAATCCATATACGTATTCAACTATTTCTTGGAATTCAGATGCTCTTCTTACTCTTTTTATTTTTTTATTATAATATTTTGCGAATACTCCACCGAGATTATTTTGTACATAATCATTAAATTTAGAAGCACTTCCATTAAAATATGATTTAAATGTAGTTGCATCAAAATCATTTAAGTGATTTTCTACTATTCTCATTGTATCTGATGAAAAATCTTTTTCTGGCAATGTTCCATTTCCAAGATATGAATATTCTAAACATTGTGAATCACTTTGATCAGTATCTACTCCACTATTATATTCTACTTCTGAAAAAATATTATATTTTTCTGCTTCTTCAATTGGTATATATGTTCCTCCACTTAAATCTAAAAGAGTTAGTGTGTCTATATTATTCCAACATGCGGTAAATTGAAATGAACTTCCTAAAGCACCTAATACATAAGATATTATTAATGGAACAAAGAATAATACAAATAATGATATTGTTGATGTTTTTAATCTTTTTTTGTATTTTTTTATTGAGCTTTCATCTTCTGCTTTTATCACAAGCATTGCAAAAGATATTGTAATACTTATTAATGCGAGTATTGGTCCTAATATCCATAATAATTTCATTATTCTTTTTATTATGGCAAGTAAAGGTCTTAATACTCCATCACCACAAAGTGTTTCTCCTTCATCTTCTATAAACATTAACATAACTTTCCTCCGTTTTATTCATATTATATATAATATTATACAAGATAATAAGAAAAAATTAAATATATTATTATTTTTAGTTTTAAATTCCTTTATCAAATTTTTGTTGTTTATTTTTAACTTTAATATATTCTCTTGGATAATTTTCAACTTTAAAATCATCTACATTTACATCATAGAAATTATTTACTTCTGTATTTAATTGTAGATATGGTTCACAGTTTACTGGTTCTCTATTTAATTGTTCTATTGCTTGAGTTATATGTCTATCATATATTTGAATATTTTCAACTTCCCATGTAAATGTACCTGGTTTTAAATTACAATCTCTTGCGACCATTTTCATAAGTGCTAAATATTGCATTTGATTAATACATCCTGCAACCATGAAATCACTTGATCTTTGTATTAATTTCATATCAAGATAGTCTTCTCCATCTCTTCCATGTCTTACATTCCAAACATTAGAATATGCACAAGGTTTTAATCCATGAGGTTTTTCAAATTCTCTTAATTGCCACATATCTATTATATGTCTTCTTCCATCAGGATTCTTTTTTATATTTTCAAGTAAATTTTTCATTTGTTTATATTCATTTATAATATTTCCATATGTACTTCCAATATTTCTTTTATTATTTCCATTTTCATCTTTTAAATCCCATTCATCCCACCAAGTAACTCCATATTTATCTCTTAATAAATCTAAATTGCAAGATGCATCTTGATATATCCATAATATTTCACCTATTGATTTTTTTATAGCTATTGGTCTTAATGTAATTAATGGACTTTCTCCTTTATTAATATCATATGTAAAATGTGCAACATTATTAAGACTTAGGGTATATGCTGGAGTATTATCACTTTCATATCTTGGTCTTGGATTTTTATCCCAACAACCTTCTTTAATTAATTTATCCATTATTTTTTTAGCATTATAATCTCCTTTAGTTCCTATTCTATTTCCTTTAGAGTCAACTAAATATGAACCATTATCTAATATTTCTGGATATTCTAAGTCTTTTTCTTCAAATAATTTTTCACATCTTTCTCTTCTTTTTTCATTTAAATAATCTAAATCAATATCTTTGTTCATATATAAACCTCCTATAAATCTATCAATTATATTTTATATTTTTATATTTAAAAAGTCTATTTATTTTTAAATTATTTATTTTAATATATATAATTATTACTATTTATTTTTTCTTATATTTATATAGTTATTTAAATCAAAATTATTATTTATAGCTATCTTTATTATTTCTTCATCAGTTGCTTTTTCTACATTAATTAAATCTATCATAGCTGCTCCTG
>CADCRC010000002.1 GCA_902803795.1 uncultured Erysipelotrichaceae bacterium
AATATTGTATTTATTTTCATTTGCTTTAACTTTTCTGATGTTTTCCTTCCACACATAAACAAATCTTCTACATCAAGTGGCCAAAGTTTTGTTGCAATCTGTGTTTCCCATAATGTATGAACTTTATCTGGTTTTTCAAAATCTGATGCCATTTTTGCGCATAATTTATTATTTGCTATACCTATGTTTACAGTAAAATTAAATTTGTATTTTATTTCATTTTTTATTTTATATGCAAGATCTACATAGTTATTTTTATCATAGTTTTCTCTTGTCATATCTAAAAAGCATTCATCTATAGAAAATTGTTCTAGTAGAAGAGAATACTGTTTTAGATATTCCATTAGTTCTTTTGATTCTTTTTTATACCATTCAAAGTTGGGTTCATATATTTCTATTTGATTATATTTTTGTTTTGCCTCATAGATTGATTCACCTGTTTTTATTTTATATTTTTTTGCTAATGGTGATTTTGCAAGTACTATTCCATGTCTTTCTTCTTGATTTCCACTTATGATTGATGGTATTTCTCTTATATCTTTATTGTATCCATTGTTTAATAAATATACAGCAGTCCATGATAAAAAAGCATTATTTACGTCTATATGAAATATTGTTTTCATTGTATAAAGCTAAATATAGAATATATTGGTATACATCTTATTTCTTTTTTTATTAAAAAATTATCTTCTGAAATTCTATATGCTCTTGTTGTTGCATATTTTTTTATAAACATTGGCATAGCTTTTGATCTTCCATTTTCTTTCATATAAATTTCTATAGGTATTATTTGACCCATCTTATTCTGAATCACAAAATCTATTTGACCAGTTCCAAAATCTGTATAGTAATAGTATAAAGCATAACCTGCATTAGATAGTGTTAATGCAGTATAGTTTTCATATAATATTTTTTTCAATTCTTCACTTACATAATATTTTCTATAGGTTAATTTCATCATTGTGAATAGAATACCAGTATCTGATAAGTATAATCTAAAATTATCTTCTTCTTTATATTTGGATAATGGTGATGCTACATCTTTTAGTTTTCTTGAAATTTTTACAATTTCTATTTCGAGTAATTTATTTATTGCATTAACGTAGTCAGATTTTCTTGATTTTGATTCTGCAATGTCATATCTGAATTTCTTATTTTCTTTTAATAGTTGATTTGGTATAGAATCTAGAGCTAGTTCTGCTCTTTTTGCATCTGTTATTTTTTCTATATTTAAAAATTCTCTTTTATAAATATCTATTATTTTACTTTTTATTGAGTCTTGTTCATATTTATTTGCATTATTTATTTTTGCATTTATTACTTCTGGAAATCCTCCTGTTATAATGTAGTCATTAAAATATTCTAAAGCAAGTTTATGAAATGAACATTTTTTTATTTTAGAAAATGATTCTTTTATTGTAGTACCCAAAGCTCTTTCTCCTATAGCCCACAAATATTCTTCAAAGTCTAAAGTAATCATTTTTTTAAAATTTAATTCTTCTCCTTTAAATTTAGAAATATTAGAGGTATGATTTGTTATACATATAAAGTGATAACTAATCTTATTGGTACTTATGGTTTTTAAACCTTTAATTATTTCAAGTGAGTCAAGGTTATCAATTATTATCAATGTGTCTTCTTCTATTATTGTATCTAAAGATAGTACTCCTAATTGGTTTATTATTTTTTCTATACTTCTTGAATTTTGAAATATTCTTTCTAATTCATAATTCTTATATGCATCAAAGTATACTATATTTTTATAATTCTTTTTTCCAAAGTCAATTATAGAATACGTTTTTCCTACTTGATGTGGACCATAAATAATTAATGGTCTTCTTAATATATCATTTTTCCATTTAAGTAAAAAATCATCTATTTTTCTTTCCATAAAATTGTTTCTCCTTTACACTTTTCATGATTTAAGTATATGTTTTTTTTTAAAATATGTCAATTAATTTCTTGAAATATTTTGATTGCTATCATATAAATATAATTTTTTGTAGTTACTTTTCCACTTATTTTATTATATTTTTCTTTAAACAAATTTTCTTGTTCTTCTATGTTACCATTTTTAAAATTTTCTTCTATCATATATCTAATACATCTATCTATTGTATTTTCTGATGTATGATAATTTTTAGCTATAATATTAAATATTTCTTTATTTATTTTTATTTTGTATAATTCTTTTTTAAATTCTATTATGTCTTTATAATTTTTTAATTTATTAAATATAATTTTTAATGATTCTATAGTATATTTATATCCTTCTAGATTGTTTTTTATATTTATTAATTCTAATTCTTTTTTTATTTTTACTTCTAATATTATGTCATCTGGTTGTATTAATTCATCAATTTTATTTATATTTTTTGAAATTTCATCTATTGATATGTATATTTTTCCATTAATTTTTTTTACTTCTTTTAATAATAATTCTTTAACTTTAGTATTATATTTAAATTGATATATATTACTATTTTTATCTAAGACTGATACTTTTAACGAATCCCTTAAATATTCTTCATACATATCCTTCTCCGTAAAAAACGAAGAATATTTTTATTCTCCGTTTTAGTCAATAATTTTAATTAATTCTTTGATTTTTTTAGAATCTAAACTTATAGAGCCTAAAAGATAGCCATCAATTTGATTGCTTTCTAAAAGTTTCTCTATATTATTTAGTCCAACTGATCCTCCATATAATACTTTATTTTTTGGTAGTAATTCTTTGATTTTTGTAATTACTTTATCTATCTCATCAATTGTTGGAATTATTCCTGTACCTATTGCCCATACTGGTTCATAAGCAATAATTATTTTTTCTTTTTGATTTTCATTTAGATTTATTATTGCAGATTCTATTTCTTCATTTATTATTTTTAAAGTTTGATTGTTATCTTTTTGTTCTTTAGTTTCTCCTACACATAAAATTGGAATGATTTTTTCTTCATTTAATCTTTCAATCTTATTATGTATGTCTTCATATGATTCAATATTTCTTCTTTCAGAATGACCAATTATACAATATTCAACATTATACGATTTAAGTTGTGATGATGATATTTCACCTGTATGTGCACCATTTATATCTTTAGAAACATTTTGAGCACCTAATTTTATCATTTTTGTTTTATTTAAATCATATGTTGGAATATTTAAATAACTAGGACATAAAATAATTTTGTTGTCCTTTATTTTTATTTCTTTTAATTCTTCAATGTATTTAATAAAATCATCTTTTTCCATATTACTTTTATGATTTAATGCAATTATCATAATAGATCTCTCCTTATCTTTTTGTCTATTTTTGATACTATTCCAAATCTATCTTCTTTTCTTTTTTCTTTTATAGCATTTAAATATACCTGATATACTTTTTTAGCATATGTTGTAGTTGAATATTGTTCTGATTGAACTCTAGATTGTGATTCTAATTTTTTTCTTATTTCTTTTTCTTTAATTAGATACAATACTTTTTCAATATAGTCTTTTTTATCTTTAAAAAATATTCCTGTTATATTGTCTGTAATCATTGATTTAAATGCTTCATCTTCAATACATAATGGACATAAACTTGAAGCCATTGCTTCAATTATAGTTAATCCTTGTGTTTCTGTAGTAGAAGCGGTTGCGAAAAGATTTGATACTTGATAATAATATGGTATTTCTTCCCATTTCACTTTTCCAACTAGTAATACATTATCTTTTATTTTTAATTTGTTTATTATTTCAAGATAATTTGATTTATCTGGTCCATCTCCTACAATTAGAAGTTTTATATTTTTATTTTTTTTAATTAATTCTGCATGTGCTTCTAATAAAAATTCCACATTTTTTTCTTTTCCAAGTCTTCCTACAAAAATTATTACAAAGTCATTTTTGTTTATATTCAATGATTTTTTTAATTCTTCAATAGATTTTGTATCTAGATTTTCTTTATAAAATCTTTCTATATCAATTCCTGTTGGAATAATGTGTATATTCTTTTTATAATCATATTGTTCTTTAAATAATTTATACATTTTTTCTGTTGGAACAATTAGTTCAGTAGCTGTAGTTTCACAATAAAATTTAGCAATGTATTTTACTGCTTGTTTTGCTTGTTTATTAAATATTCCGTGTGTTATATAATATACATAATCTTCATACATAGTATGATATGTATGTACTAGTGGTATATTGTATCTTTTAGCAAATAATCTAGCAAATGTTCCAATAGCAAATTCTGTTTGTGAATGTATTACATCTAAATCCCATTTTTTTATTATCTTTGCTGCTTGAGTTGGATATATTGTTGTTTGTCTTGAATCATATATCCCTATTGGAATTCCTGGTATTAATAGAAGATGTTCTTCTTCATCATATTTATATTTAAAGCTTTCTAAATTAATACTTACTACATATACTGTGTGACCTAATCTCTCAAGACCTTCTTTTAACATTACTTCACTTGTAACTAGTCCACTTATATATGGTTTATATGACTCACTAAATATTCCTATTTTCATCTGTTTTTTCCTCCTTGTTATTCATTTTTGAATCAAATGATAATGTTATTCCTCCTACTATCATTCCTAAATAATATGTAATGAATCTATATGCAATTAAAGTAGCTGATAGAACTTTCCCTTTTATAAACATGCCTACAAATTGAGTGTATCCGTATTCTATTCCACCTGTTGCACCAGGTATTGGTACAAATGAACCTAAAACTTGTGTATATGCACTTGCTGCTATTATTTTTATAGGTGATACTTTTATATCTAAAGAAGTTATTAAAAAAAATGGTATTATATATAAAAAAGTAAGAGATATAAAGTTAAGCATTATTCCCACAAATAATAGTTTTTTATTTTTTCTTATTTTCTTTGCATTTTCATGAAATTCATCTAATTTATTAATTATTTTTTTTGAAATTATTTCTTTATCTTTTATGATTTTTATTTTATTTAATATTTTTATTAAAAATAAAATTAATGACTTTGTAAATTTTGGAGAATATGTGATTAATATTAAAAACACCCCTACTAAAGTATTTATTAAAAAACCTATTCCAACTAGTTTTGATAAAATTGATGATTTAGGAAATAAATCTAATGAATAATTTAGTATTACAGCTATTATTCCATATATTATTAATGCTGTTTGATAATATATAAAGTTAGATATTGTTACATTAGTTGCTTGTATAATACTTAGATTATGTTCTGTTAACATATATACTTGCATTGGTTGTCCACCAGTAGAAAATGGTGTTATACCATTAAAAAACTGTGTTATAAAATTGTGCTTTATAGCTTCTTTTAATGATACCTTTTTTGAATTATTTATTGTTATATAAGTTATAAAACCACCTATTGATACAGATAAAATAAAAAAGAAAGAAGATATAATAACATATATTGGTTTCATAGTCATTAGTGTTTGTATTGTATTTTGAAAATCATCTTTTAATAAAAAGTATAAAACTATTATTGTTACTATTAAAATTATAAATGAATTTTGTCTTATCTTTTTTATATCTTTTATCATAAAATGTGCACCATCATTTCTTTTTGTTGTTTTTCTTTCATATATATATGATCTTTTTTTTCTTTTCCTAAATCTTCATATCCTTTTTCTTTTAAATATTTTCTTGTATCATTATTATCATCAGTTTTTATAAATATTTCATAAGTATCTATAATATTAAATAAATATTCTTCTATTGATTTTAGGAAAATATCTATCTTATTTTTCTTTGAAAATGAGGCTATTTCAATTGTAGCACATCTAATATCTTTTTTTATACTTATTAAACATGCATTTTCTATAGTTTTTTGTTTAGTTTTTAAATAAAGCATTGTTTGAAATTCATTTTTTGTTTGATTTTGAATTTCATTAAAACAGGTTTCATTTATTTTTGATGTAAGATTTGTTTTAGTTTTCTGTTCTAATTTTTTTATCAACTCTATATCACTTATATTTTTTTCATTTATGATAGATATATTATTTATCATTTTGCACCTCATTTTTATTTTATTTTTCTATAGATATTATTCCTGGTAATTCTTTTCCTTCTAAAAATTCTAGGGTTGCTCCACCTCCAGTTGAAGCATGATAAACTTTATCTTTTAAATTTAAAACACTTGCTGCAGCAACAATGTCTCCTCCTCCTAGTATTGTTTTAATTTTATTATTAACAAGATATTCCATTATTTCCTTTGTACCTCTAATATATATATTGCTTTCATATACTCCTAAAGGTCCATTCCATACAACTGTTTTTGAATTTTTTAATATTTCTTTATAATTTTCTATAGTTTTTGTTCCTATATCAAGTCCTATGTATTCAGGTAAAATATTTGATACAGGCATCTCTATTGCGTTTTCATCTTCTAGTGATTTAGCAGCATTTGTATCAATTGGTAATACAATTTTTTCATTATAATCTTTTAGCATTCTTCTACAAAATTCTATATTTTCATTATCTACTAGAGATTTTCCAACATTTATTCCACATGCAGATAAAAAAGTAAATGACATTGCTCCACCTATTAGAATTTTATCTGCTTTTGTAACAAGATTTTCTATTACTTCAATTTTGTCCGATACTTTCGCTCCTCCTAATATTACAACATATGGTCTTTCTGGATTATCTAATTCACTTAGATGTGATAATTCATTTTCTACTAGAAATCCAAATGCTGAAGGTAAATGTTTAGCTATACCACAATTTGAGGCATGTGCTCTATGTATTGTTCCAAAAGCATCATTTATAAATACATCTCCTAAACTTGCCCAATATGCTCCTAGTTCTTCTTCATTTGAGCTTTCTTTTTTTCCGTCTAAATCTTCATATCTTGTATTTTGAATAAGTAATACTTCTTTTTCTTTCATATTGTTTATTATGTTTTCAAGTTGTTCTCCTCTTGTATTACTTGAAAATAAAACTTTTTGATTTAATAATTCACTTAATCTTGGAACAACTATTGATAAATCATTTTTCTTTAAATCAGATTTTTCTTTTACTCTTCCTAAATGAGAAAATAAAATTACTTTTGCGTTTTTATCAATTGCATATTTTATTGTTTTTAGTGCTCCTCTTATTCTACTATCATCTGTTATTTTACCATCTTTTATAGGAACATTAAAATCTACTCTTATTAATACTTTCTTTGAATTAATATCTAAATCTTTAATTGTTTTCATTTTTTCCTCTTTTCTTTTTATAGTGTAGGATAAACATTTGGACCAATTGGTAATCCCACTAAATACCATCCTATTAATAATAATAACCATGTTAGTGAAATTATAAGGAAGTATGGTTTTATTAGATTGATTGCTCTAGTTATTGTATATGGTTTTTCTTTATTTAAATTATATATATTTAGGTATCCTATATATATTGCAAATGCTGCTAAAAAAGGTGTTATTCCTTTTGTCATTGAATCTCCAACTCTTACTACAATTTGTCCAAATTCAGGAGATAAGTTTGCTTGCATATACATTGGTACTATTATGCTTGAGTATATACTCCATTTTGTTGGAAGTGATGTTAAAAACAAAGATGATATTGCAACAAAAAGTGTTGATATTATAATTAGTGGAATACCTGTTAGTGTCATTTGATTTAGCAGATTAGATAACCATATTGTTATTACTGTTCCAATATTTGTTTCTTTAAAAACAGAAATAAATTGACTAAATATAAAGAATAATAATATTATGCTCCCTATGTTTTCAAAACGTGTGCTTGCTTTTTCTATAAGCTCTTTATCATTTTTTAGAGTTCCGGCTCCTTTTGCATAAGCTAATGAGATTATTATTAAGAACATTGATATTATTAATGTAAAACTATTTTGAAAATATGCATTTTCTCCAAATAATTTTTCTACATATGTTTGTTTTGTATTATCTAGTAAAAAACCAGAAGCAGGTAAATTTGGAATTAATGAATATATTGTTAATAATAATATTATTATTCCTACTATATTTGCTATTTTTAATCCTTTTTTTTCTCTTAAATCTTTTTCTATTTCTTTTTGTTCTTCTTCTTCTAAATTTATTACTTTATATTTTTCTGTCTTTGAATCTAGTTCTTCTCTTTTATAGTGTCCTATTTGCTTAGCAATAATTTTTTCTATTACTAATGTACCAACTATTGATATTATTATTGTAGCAACTATAATAAATACTAGATTTGAAGAAAGTGATATATGCATGTTTTTATCAATTATACTTGTTGCTGCTCTTGTATAATTAATTAATGTAACGTCTTGTGATCCTGTAAATATGGTTACTCCATACCCAAATGATACTCCACAAAATGAAGTAACTATGCCTAGTATTGGATTTCTATCATTCATAAAGTATAATAAGCCTGCAATGGGAATTAGTATTGAATAACCAACATCATTTATTATTGATGATA
This sequence comes from uncultured Erysipelotrichaceae bacterium, assembly GCA_902803795.1. Classification (GTDB taxonomy): domain Bacteria; phylum Bacillota_I; class Bacilli_A; order RF39; family UBA660; genus RUG14903. The sequence goes on from CADCRC010000002.1 coordinate 8,420, forward strand.
TTACAGATAAAAAAATGATAATAAATGTTAAATATTCTTTTGGTATTTTCTTTATTTTTCTTCTTGTTAATACTTCTAAGAAACCACTTGCTTCTGCAATTGATATTCCAACTAAAGAAATTAGTAATGTCCCTAAGGGACCAAAACTCAAGAAATTTGTTATACTATTACTTATTATTACTTTTAATTCATTGAAGCTTAATAAGTTTTTTACTGTTACAAGTGTTTGATCTATTGATGATGTATTCAAATCTATTTGTCCATATACACCTTGCATTTGAAATGCAGATAAAATTGCACTTAAAAATATCGTAATTATTGTTAATAGTAAAAAACTTGTAGTTGGGTGTAGGTATACTCTTTTTAATCTTAATTTTTTCTTTTTTAATTTTGTTTTTTTTGCCATATTATCTCCTATTTATTCTACAATTTTTTTTAGTTTTTTATTAAAATCTTTTCTTGTAAGCATAACTTCATGTTTACAATTTTCACATTGTATTTTTATATCAGCTCCTACTCTTGTTATTGTCCATAAATTAGTTCCACATGGATGTTGTTTCTTCATAATTACTTTAGAGCCTAATTTGTATTCTTTATTTTCTATCATGTTCATGTACCTCAATTTGATTATATGGAATACTTAGTCCTTCTTCTTCAAATGTTTCTTTTATTATTACATATATATCTCTTTTTATTTGATATTGTTTTTCACCTGATGATTCTACTTGTATGTAATATTCAACTGAAGAATCAGCAAGTTTATTTATTCCTAAATATTTTGTATGATTTTGTAATTTCTCTTTTTCGTCTATTTTATCGCATATCTTTTTTATTACTTTTTCTACTCTTTCTAATTTTTCTTCATATGGTGCAGGTATTGTTATAAATATTTTTGCATCTTTTTCTGATATATTTATTACTTTTGTTATTTCTCTATTTGATATTGTCATAACATTTCCATTAGATATACTTCTAATTTTAGTTGTTTTTAGTCCAAATTGTATTACTTCTCCTGTAAATCCATTTATTTCTATTATATCTCCTACAATAAAATAATTGTCCAATATTATGTTACATCCAGCAATTATATCTTTTAATGCATCTTGTAATGCAAGTCCTGCTATTATTCCTACTACTCCTAATGATGTAATTATTCCTGATACATCAATTCCCCAATTAGATAAGATTACTAAAATACCGATCAATAAAATAATATATGTAATTATGTTTACTAATAGTGTAACTATAGTATTTCTTTTTTTTATTATTATACTATTCTTATCTTTATCTTTCATTAGTACTTTTTTTACTAATTTAGAAAGTATTTTTATTAGTATAATTGATATTATTATAGTAATTATTGGAATTATTACTTCCTTTTTTATAAAAAAATGAGTTATATTCTTCATATTATCCTTCAATTTTTATATTCATTATTTCAAGTATTCTTTCTAAATCTTTTGAATTGACAAATTTTATTTCAAGTTTATTATTATTGATTTTAACTTTCGTTCCAAACTTATCTGATAATTCTTCTTGAATGTAGTTATATTCATTATTTTTTGGTCTTCTTTTTATTTCTTTTGCTCTTTTATATTCTTCTTTTGATTTTGTCATTTCTTCTAAAGCTCTTACAGATATTTTTTCTTCTTCTATTTGTTTAGAAAGTTTTTCAATTTGTTTTTCATCTTCTAATTTACTTAATACTCTTGCATGAGCCATTGATATTTTATCATCTTCAATTTGTTTTTGAACTAAATCTGGTAATTTTAGTAAGCCAAGCATATTTGTTACATGTGATCTACTTTTTGATAATTTTTTAGCTACTTCTTCCTGAGTTAAATTTAAACTTTCTTGTATTTTTTTTATTGCTTTTGCTTCTTCTATTGCATTTAAATTTTCTCTTTGTAAATTTTCTAATAGGGCTATTTGCATCATTTCATTATCTGAAAAGTTTTTAATTATAGCAGGTATTGTTTTTAATCCTGCTTGTTTACTAGCTCTAACACGTCTTTCTCCAGCTATTATTTCATACCCTTGCATAGATTTTTTTGCAATTATTGGCTGAAATATTCCATGTTCTATGATAGATTCTGCTAATTCATCTATTTTTTCTTGATTAAATACTTTTCTAGGTTGATAAGGATTAGGTCTTAACTTATCTAATGGTATTTCAATTATTTCTTCTTTTGATGAGGTATTAATTATTTTCTCTTCTACTTTGTTGTAATCTATTGTATCTCCATAAAATAATTCTTCAAGTCCTTTTCCAAGAGCTCTTCTTTTTGGTTCTTCTTGTTGTGTTTCTTGTAATATCTCTTTAGTTTCGTTGTTGTTCATTTTGCAAAATCACTTCCTTTGCTAAATTTATATATGCTTCTGATCCTCTTGATTTTGGATCATATGCTATTATTGGTTCACCATGTGATGGTGCTTCAGTCAATCTTACTAATCTAGGTATTATTGTATTATATACTTTTTCCTTAAAAAATTTTCTTATATCTTCTACTACTTCAAATCCAAGATTTGTTCTAGAGTCTAACATTGTTAGTAAAACACCTTCAATGTATAAATTATTATTAATTGTTTTTTGTACTAGCATTATTGTTTTTAATAATTGTGTAACACCTTCTAGTGCAAAAAATTCACATTGAATTGGGATAATAACTGAGTTTGATGCAGCAAGTGAATTTGTTGTTATAACACCTAATGATGGAGGACAATCAATTATTATAAAATCATAGTTGTCTTTTATTGTATCTAGTCTTTGTTTTAATTGGTCTGTTCTTGAAAAGTTTTCTTCAGTTTTTGCCTTTTCTGTTAATTCTATATCTAGTCCTGCAAGATTAATATTTGCTGGTAAAACTGAAAGATTTTTATATTTTGTTTTTATTATTGCTTCTTTTATATCACATGTTCCAATTAAAACTTCATATATACTCTTTTGTATATCTCCTTTATTTATTCCTACTCCTGTTGTTGTATTTCCTTGTGGATCTAAATCTATTAATAATGTCTTTTTCCCCAATGCTGCTAGAGAAGCAGATAAATTTATTGATGTGGTAGTTTTTCCTACACCACCTTTTTGATTAACTAATGATATTATTTTTCCCATATTATCTTCCTTTTCTTTTTCTATAATTATATTGTATCAAATATAATTTTTTTTTTAAATGGTTTTTATATGTTTTGAAAAAAAAATACATCCTTTTTTATATAATGACTAATTTTGGATGTATATTTTTTATTCTTCTTCTTTATCTAATTTAATGATTATTTGATATGATTTTTTAAAGTTCATTTCATCAATTGTTGCTTTAATGTTATTATTTTGTAACTCCTCTACTAATTTTTTTATTTTTTCTATTGATGATTCTATAGTATATACTTTATTCTCTTCTTCTTTTTTTAAATTTTGTTCTATTATTGAAGAAAGTGATACTTCATTAATTTGTTCTTCATTTGATGATGAGATATCATCTTTATTATTTCCTCCAAAATAATCATTTTTTTCTTTTCCCAACTGAAAATTTAAATTATTTGATTGATCATCTTTATCTTCTACATCTGTATGTATAAATCTATTTTCTTTACGATTTTCTTCTATATTATCATTTGATAATAATTCATCAAGTGCATTTTTTTCACTATCTTTATCATCATTATCTAATTCTTCCTTATTTTCTATATTTATTATTGGAATTATTGGTTCACTTTGCATTTTATTATCACCTGTTCCCGATTGTTCTTCTATTGGAGGAACAATTTTTACTTCTCCATAGTGATTATCAATATCAGGCATTTGAGATGTTGGTATTAATGGTGTATTTATAAAATTGTTTGCATCTATTGTTTGTTCATTTATATCTTTTGGTATTATATCATCTTCACTTTTATCTTGATTCATTCTGTTTATTTCTTCTTCTAATTGTCTTACATTCATTTTATTATCAATTACATTTCTTAAAAGTTCTTTTTGCTTTTCTTCATCTTTAATGCTTGCTATAGTTCTAGCATGTCTTTCTGAAATTTTCTCTTTTAGGAGTGCATCTTGAACTTCATCATCTAATGATAGTAATCTTAGTTTATTTGCAACTGATGATTGACTTTTTCCCATTGTTTTTGCAAGTTCTTCTTGTGTCATTTCATCTAATTCTAATATTTTTTGGTATGTTCTTGCTTCTTCTATTGGATTTAAATTTTTTCTTTGTAGGTTTTCAAGTAATGCTACTTTAGAGGATTCTTTATCATCTAATTCTCTTACTATTGCAGGAATTTTTGTTAAACCTGCTATTGCAGATGCTTTATATCTTCTTTCACCAGCTATTATTTCATATTTTTCATTTACTTTTCTAACAATAATTGGTTGTATAACGCCATGTTCTTTAATTGATAGAGCTAATTCTTTTAATGCTCTTTCATCAAAGATTTCTCTTGGTTGAAACCTATTTGGTATAATGTCATCTAAATTAATGTTAATTATCTCTTGTTTTTTTTCACTATTTGTCATAGCAATCCCTCTTATTTCCTTCTAATCTCTATCTTTCTTTTATTATAAACTATTTTTTTTTATATTTCAATGATTTTTAAAAAACAAACCTTTTACGATTTGTTTTTCATTACAATTAATGTTCTAATTGATTTTTCTACAGGTAAGTTAAATTCTAATTCTTTTTTTATAATATATTTTTGATTTAATTTATCCATGTTTATTTTTTGTCGTTCTTCATTAAAATTTGCTTTCATTGCGATAAATATACCATTTTTTTTCAATAAATGCATTGTATATTCACATAGTTTATCTATTCTTGCTACAGCTCTAGATACAACAATATCGTATTTTTCTTTTATGTTTTCTGCTCTATCATTTATTACTTTTATATTGTTTAATTGTAATTGCTGAATTACTTTATTTAAAAATATTGTTTTTTTCGTTTTTGATTCGACTAAAGTAATATCAATATTTGGAAAAATTATTTTTAGTACTATTCCAGGAAATCCTGCTCCAGTTCCAACATCACATAATGTATTTATATTATCTAAATTAACTACTTTTACAATGGTTAGTGAATCATAGAAATGTTTTAAATATACATCTTTTTTTTCAATAATTCTGGTTAAATTTTGAACTTTATTTTCTTCTATGATCATATTATAGTATTTTTCTAATTGTTCTTGCTGGAATGAATTTATTTCTATACCTAAAATATTTAGTTCTTTTATAAATTCTTCATTATTCATTAGATGCCTCTTTTTTTAAATATATCATTAATATAGAAATATCAGCTGGATTAACTCCACTAATTCTAGATGCTTGAGCGATAGTTGTTGGTCTTATTTTATTTAATTTTTCTCTTGCTTCAGAGGCTATATTTTTTATTTTGTTATAGTCTATATTATTTGGTATTTTTTTCTCTTCAGCTTCTTTTTGTCTCTTTGCACTTTTTTCTTCTTTTTCAATATATCCTTCATATTTTACTTGAATTTCTACTTCTTCTTTTATTTCTTTTTCATAATTTAGATCAGTAAATATTTTTAAATCGTCTATTTTTACTTCTGGCCTTTTAATTAAATTATATAGACTTGTTGTATCTTTTATTTTTAATATATTTGAATTATTAATTTTTTCATTTACTTCTTTTGTAGGATTTATTTTTATTTCTTTTAATTTATTAATTAATTCATTAATTAATTTTTTCTTTTCTTTAAATTTATTATATCTTTCTTCATTTATTAGACCTATTTCATGACCATATTCTGTTAGTCTTAAATCAGCATTGTCATTTCTTAATAATAATCTATATTCTGCTCTTGATGTAAGTAATCTATATGGATCTTTTATTCCTTTTGTTACTAAATCATCTATTAATACACCAATATATGATTCATATCTTTTTAATATTAAACAATCTTTATTATTTATTTTTTGAGATGCATTAATTCCCGCAATTATTCCTTGCCCTGCTGCTTCTTCATATCCACTTGTACCATTTATTTGTCCTGCTGTAAAAAGATTTTCTATTATTTTTGTTTCTAAACTTCTTTTTAATTGTCTTGGATCTATTGCATCATATTCTATTGCATATGCATATTTATTTATTATTGCATTTTCTAATCCAGGCAATGAATGTACCATTTCTTCTTGAACATAGTGTGGCATACTTGTTGAAAAACCTTGTAAATATATATCATCATAGAATTTTGATTCAGGTTCAAGAAATAATTGATGTTTTTCTTTATCTGCAAATCTTACAACCTTATCTTCAATAGATGGACAGTATCTTGGACCAATTCCTTCTACAAATCCTCCATACATGCTAGATTCATTTAGATGATCTTTTATTATTTTATGTGTTTTTTCATTTGTATATATTAGATAACATTCTTCTTGATTTTCAATATTATAATATGCTTTGTTGTCATAAGAGAAGGTTCTAATTTCATTATCTCCCTTTTCTACCTGTGCTTTTGAAAAATTAATTGATGATTTTTCTATTCTTTGTGGTGTTCCTGTTTTTAATCTTATTATATTAAATCCTAATTTTTTTAAATTATTACTTAAATCTTTTGATTCTTTTTCGCCATGTGGTCCACCTGGATGTTTATCTGAACCAGCTAAAATCATACCTCTTAGATATGTTCCTGTAGTTAATATTACAGCTTTTGAATATATTTCTTCATTTTTATCTGTTTTTATACCTATTACTATGTTATTCTTAATAATTAAATCTTCAACCATTGCTTCTTTTAGTTCAAGATTTTCTTGATTTTTTATTGTTTCTTGCATGTTTTTTTTGTACGTTATTTTATCTATTTGAGCTCTTAATGCTTGTACTGCTGGTCCTTTTTTTGTATTTAACATTTTTATTTGTAATAATGACTTATCTGTATTTATTCCCATTTGTCCACCAAGTGCGTCAATTTCTCTTACTACTATTCCTTTTGCAGGGCCACCTATTGATGGATTACATGGTGCATCAGCTATATTTTCAATATTACTAGTTATTAAAAGTGTTTTATTTTTTAATCTTGCTGCTGCTAAAGCTGCTTCACATCCAGCATGTCCTCCTCCAACTACAATTATGTCATATTTCATTTTGTTCACCTTCTTATTTTCCAACGCAAAAATTTTTAAATAAGTTATCTAATATTTCATCGTTATAATTTTCTCCTGTTATTTCACCTAAAGTATATAGTGCATCTTTTATGTCAATTTCTAATAAATCAACTGGAACACTATCGATTGTATTTAATACATTTTCCAATGATTGTTTTGCCTTTATAGCATTATTAATTTGTCTTTGATTTGCAAATAAAGTCTTATTATCTTCAATTTTTCCTAATTCAAACATTTGTTTTATTATGTCTTTTAATGGTTTTATATTTATCTCTTTTAATGTATTTATTTCTATTATGTTTTCATTCATAAATTTTTTATCTAATTCAAGTTCTTGTTTTAAATCATTTTTATTTAATACAATTATTCTTGTTTTATCCTTAGTTGCTTCTAATATGTCAATATCTTCTTGAGACATCTTTCTTGATATATCTAAAACTACTATTACTAAATCTGCTTCTTTAATTTTGTCTTTTGATTTTTGAATACCTATTTGTTCAATTTTATTGTCTGTTTGTCTTATTCCCGCTGTATCTATTAAGTTTAGAATTATTCCGTTTAGATTAATCTGTCCTTCTACTATATCCCTTGTTGTACCTTCTATTTCTGTTACAATTGCTTTTTCTTCTTTTATTAGTTTATTTAATAATGAAGATTTTCCAACATTTGGTTTTCCTAATATTAATGTTGTTATACCTTCTTTTATTATTTTTATGTTTTTTGAATCTTCTATAATTATTTCTAATTCATTTTTAATTGATCTTACTTCATCTTGTATTTTATTATATGTTATCTGTTCTATATCTTGATATTCTGGATAGTCGATGTTAACTTCTATTTGTGATATTAGATTTATTAGTCTTTGTCTTAAATTTTGTATATATTTTTTTGTATCGCCAGTTAGTTCTTTTAATGCAAGTTCATTAGAATAGTTCGTTTTAGATTCAATTATATCCATTACTGCTTCAGCTTGTGTTAAATCAATTCTTCCATTTAAGAATGCTCTTTTTGTAAATTCTCCTGGTTCTGCCATTCTTGCTCCATTTTTTATTAATAAGTTTAATACATTATTTGTTGGTATTATCCCACCATGAGTATTAATTTCAACTATATCCTCTTTTGTATAAGTATGTGGAGCTCTCATTATAGATACTAGAACTTCATCTATTATTTTATCTTTATCAACAATATATCCATAATTAATTGTATTTGATTTTACTTCTTCTAAATTCTTTCCTTTAAATATTTTGCTTGCAATAGAAATTGATTCTTTTCCACTCATTCTTACTATTGAAATTGCAGAATTTGATAATGCTGTTGAAATTGCAACTATTGTATCTTCTTGCATTTTTTCCTCCTATCTTAAAAAAACTATTACGTATGTAATAGATTTTTATCTTTGTTCTTCTTCTTCCTCTTCTTGTGTTTTGTAAGGAACTGGTCTTATAACTACACAACGATTTGGTTCTTCTCCTTCACTTTTTGAAGTAACTCTTTTATTAGATGCTATAGCAGCATGTACTATTCTTCTTTTATATGAATTCATTGGATCCATTTTTACTGCTATCTTTGTTCTTGCAACATCTTTTGCAATTTTCTTTGCTAAATGGTCTAATCTTGCATCATTTGCTAATTTATAATCATTAATATCTATATTAAATTTAAATAAATCATCTTTTCCAAGTTCTTTTATTATATGTTGTTTAACTATAGTTGTTAATGAATCTATATTCTTTCCGTTTCTTCCTATTAATAATGAATCATTATCAGAATATATTGTATATGTTGGTACTGCATTGTTGTATATTATTTCTATATTTGATTGAATTCCCATATTTTCGATTAATTCTTTAATGAAATCTTTTATTTCTTGAACATAATCATCTATTACAATTACTTCAATTGTTGGTTTTTCTTCATCTTTTATTTCATTTATTATTAATTCTTCTTCATCCCTATTTAAATCTTTTTGTGCTTCAATTATTGCATTTTCTATTGTATCTGAACTATATTTAATTTTTTCCATATTATATCTTGCTCCTTTTTACTAACAAGTTTTGAATTATTGTAAATAAATTTGATATAACCCAATATATTCCTAATGCAGATGGCATATATAATCCTGTAACAATTATCATACCAGTCATCATATAAGGCATCATTTTCATAGAACTATCTTGATTAGGTTGATCTTTCATTGTCATCATAAATGAAAAATATGTTGTTCCTGCGATTAATAGTATTAGTATGATATAGGCTATCGCAAAAGATGTTTTTATTCCAAATATAGGTGTAGTTCCTAATTGTAATTTTAGTAATTTATCTTCAAATAAAGCTGGAGTTCTCTGTACTGCTTCAAAAAATGCTATAAATAAAGGCAATTGAATAAATGAAAAAATACATCCACTCATTGGTTTAATATTATATTTTTTGTAAACCATCATCATTTCTTGTGATTGTTTCATCATTGATTCTTGATCTTGTTTATTTTCATATTTTTTTTGAATTCGTGTAATTTCAGGCTGTGCTTTCTTCATTAATTCAGATTGCATTGCTGTTCTTCTAGTAAATGGGTATGCAATTATTCTAATTAATAAAGTTACTATGATTAATGATATACCATAATTACCTATATTTTTTCCAAATATAATCAGTAAAAAAGCAAGTGGTTTAATAAAAATTGAGGTCCATAAATCTTCATAATTTCCTGAGTTTATTTTAAAATCTTCACATTTAGGTAATTTTTTTATATCAATTCCATTTTGCTTATATAATTCTATTGTATCCTTATTTGTTGGTTGACACATAATATTTTCTATAAGATTTTGACCTGTTTCTTTATTTTGAACTGGTTTTTTATCTTTAGATTGAAGTTGTTTAGTACATCCAGTAATTAGTAATAATAGTAATATAATAATTAAAATTTTTTTTATATTAGGTTTTAATCTTTTTTGGATATTCATTTATGAATCCTTTCTTTCTATTAAATGTAATGACATATTAATTTGTTCTTCTAACTCATTATAACTTAAATCACATACATTTTTTTTTAGAATTATTATATAATCATTATTTTTTTTAAGATTATCTTTTTTTAAATAATTTATAATAATCATACGTATTTGTCTTTTGTACTTATTTCTTAAAAAAGCTTTTCCTATTTTTTTCCCTACCGATATTCCAAACCTTGGATTGTTACTTTTATTAGGTTTGTAGTATATCATTAAGTTTTTTGTATAATATTTATGTTTATAGTCTAGTATTTCTTGAAATTCTTGATTTTTTTTAACACGATATTTTTTTTCATTCTTTTTCCTTATTATATATTATTAATAAAAAAAGTTATTTGCAAAGTCTTTTACGTCCTTTGCGACGACGTCTATTTAATATATTTGTTTTCTTACGAGCAAAAAATCCGAATGTCTTTGATTTTTTTCTATTATTTGGTTGATATGTTCTTTTCATTTTTTCCACCTCCATACATAAATCTACATTATTATAATAGGAAATGCTTGTTTTTGTCAAATTAATATTTTAATTTTATAAGTATTTCTAGTTTTCAACATTTTAACAGTTTAAAACTTTTTATGCATATAATGATGTTGATATATAAAATGTGGAAATGTTAATAACTTAATTATAATATTATATATCAATATATAATTAGTGGAAAACAATGTGTATAATATGTTGATTATTTTTTTTTGAATTTTTATATTTCTTTTTTTCAACTTTTGTTTTAGAATATTCTTTGTATTTGATGTAGGGGAGGTAATAATATGAAAACTGATATTATATGGTCTAATGTATTAAATAATATTAAGAATGAAGTTAATTCTCTTACATTTGATACTTGGTTTAAAGAAACTAAGTTATATAGTTTAAAAAATAATAATGCTTATATTATTGTGCCAATGCCGCTTCACAAGAGATTATTAAAAGTTTCATATAATGAATTAATTGTGGAAAAATTACATGAAGAAACAGATACTTATTATGAACTCATCTTTTTATTAAATGAAGAAATAGAAGATGATATGAAATCTAATAATAATTATGAACACACAGATTTATCTACAAATGATAATAATAATGAATTTTCTTATGAATCTAACTTGAATGAAAAATATACATTTGAAAATTTTGTTGTTGGGAATTCAAATAAATTTGCACAAGCTGCATCCTTATCGGTTGCTGAAAATCCTGGTAAAATGTATAATCCACTTTTTATATATGGTGAAAGTGGTCTTGGAAAAACTCATTTAATGCACGCAATTGGAAATTATATTATTAAAAATAGTAATAAACGTGTTTTATATGTTACAAGTGATCAATTCATACAGGATTTTATAAATATTAATAAAAAGGATGATACTACTGGAAATAATATTAATTATATTGATTATTTCAAAAATAAGTATAGAAATATTGATATTTTAATGATAGATGATATACAATTTTTAGGAAGAGCAAGTCAAACTCAACAAGAATTTTTTCAAACATTTAATTCCTTATATAATGATAGTAAACAAATAGTTATATCTTCTGATAGATCACCACAAGACTTAAAACTACTTGAAATGCGTCTTAGAACTAGATTTTGTTGGGGATTAACTGTTAATATTTTTCCACCTGATTTTAATTTAAGGGTTGAAATATTAAAAAAGAAAATAATAGGGGAGAGTATAGTTAATGTTATAGATGATGATGTTGTTGAATATATTGCTTCAAATATTGGACCAGATGTTAGACAACTTGAAGGAGCAATTACTAGAGTTATCGCTTATTCAACAATAATGGGAGCTGCAAAAATAGATGTTAATTTCGCAATAGAAGCATTAAAAGATTTTATAAGTAAAGGTATGAATGGTAATAGTGATTCTGCAAGAGTAATGAGAATAGTTAGTGAACATTTTCAAATATCGGTCGAAGATATAAAAAGTAAGAAAAGAAATGCAAATATTGCTTTTCCTAGACAAATAGCTATGTATCTGTGTCGAAATGTTCTAGATGAATCATTAAAAAAAATAGGTAGTGATTTTGGTGGAAAAGATCATACGACTGTCATGCATTCTGTTAGTAAAATTGAAAAAGCTATAAACGAAAATTTAGAATTGAAAAATACTATTGAAAAATTAAAGAAAGATATTATAAATGTGTAGAATTTTTAGTTTATTAATTTTTTTCCACATAATAATATTTTGTAAATTTGTTTCTATATATAGTTGATTTATGTTTTCATCTTTTTCCACACACTATAATAAAAAAATATAAAAAATAATATATAATTATAATAAATTTAATTTCTAATTGATTATTTATAAGAGGAGGTTTAGATTATGAAATTAAAAATAAAAAGAACATTATTATTAGATGGTTTAAATAAAGTATCTCATGCTTTATCCACTAAAAATTTAGTACCTGTATTAGGGGGTATTAAATTTGATTTAAAAAAGAAAAAATTGGTTTTAACTGCAAGTGATAATGATATTACAATAGAATATATTATTGTTCCTGAAAATGATAGTGATTTTGTTGTTGATGTAGAAGGAAGTGTAGTAATTCAAGGAAAGTATTTTTTAGATATTGTAAGAAAAGTTACTGGTGAATATATTAATATTGAAGTTATTGATAGTGTAAAAATAATTATTTTATGTGAAAATTCCGAATTTAATTTGAATGGTATATCTGTTGAAGAATATCCTAATATTAATTTTGAATTGTCTAAAAAATTTATTACTTTATCTGTTAAAGATATTAAAGAAATTGTTTCACAAACTTGTTTTGCAACAGCTACAAATGAAGAAAGTAAACCTGTTTTAACAGGAATTAACTTTAATATTGATAAAAATATTGTTGAGGTAAATGCTACAGATTCTTATAGATTAGCAAGAAAACAAATTATTTTAGATGAAGAATCTTCTGAAAAATATAGTATTGTAATTCCTAGCAAAAATTTATTAGAATTTTCTAAAATTATCGATAATAATGAAGATCTTGTAGAAGTTCATATATTTAGTAATAAAGTTTTGTTTAAATTAGAAAACTTAAAATTTATTACTAGATTGATTAATGGTACTTATCCTAATGTTTCTAATTTAATTCCTCTTGAATATACAAGTTCTATAGAATTGAATATTAATTTATTTTATGAAGCACTTGATAGAGTTAGTGTATTAAGTGCTGATAAAGAAAAAAATACTATTACTATTGAAACATTTAATGATTATATGATATTGAAAAGTAGTTCACTTGAAGTAGGAAGAGTAGAGGAAAAAATGTTTATTCCTAAATTAGATAATAATATTAGAATTTCATTTAGTGCTAAATATATGCTTGATGCTTTAAGATCTTTTGATGGTGATACAGTAATTGTTAATTTTATTGGAGAAATAAAACCAATTATTTTAAATAAGAAAGATGATTCTTCTTTAATTCAATTAGTGTTACCTATAAGAACTTATTAATAAATTTTTATTATATTTTCTTCAATTTGAAGTTTTTTTCGACAATTTTTTTAAAATTGTTTTTTTTTGTTGATTTATCTGAATAAAAAAAATTTATTTTTCGACAATTTTGTATTCTTTATTATGATATCATTTTATGTGAAAGCGAATTATGCTTTCATATAAAAGGGGGTTGTAATTTATGAATACTAATTATGAAATTAGTTTAGGAACACTTGCTATTGTTCCTAATGAAGAATTTAGTAGCTTAGTTTTTGAGGATAATAACAGATATGTTGTACAACAAACACCATTTGAAATATTAAAGGATTC
>CADCRC010000003.1 GCA_902803795.1 uncultured Erysipelotrichaceae bacterium
CTTGAAACAGCAATCAATAATACAAAAAAACAATATGCTTTAGAAAATTATAATTTATCAAAAGAAGAATTAGAAGAAATAGAAAAAGATATAGAAATAAAAAGAGTTATACTTAATAAAACAAAAACTTCAACAACAGATAATAATATAATATTAGGTGTAGTAGTAACATCCTTATTGTTACCAGCAGTAATGTTAATAATATATTTAGTACAAATGATAGGTATATCAATTAATGAAGAAAAAGCATCACATTCAATGGAAATAATAATATCATCAGTAAGTGTAAAATATCATTTTCTATCACATATTATAAGTGCAAATATACTTATAATAATTCAATCTACATTAATGATTATTTATTCATTAATTGCCTTAGTAGTAAGATTGTTTACAGGTAGTCAATCAACTATATCACAAGTAGCATCTACTCTAAATTCGAACATAATAGATACAACATCTTCTATTTCAACAAATGAATTATTACAATTAATAGATAGAATTCCACAAATAATAGGTGTAGCAATAATTATGATAGTATTATCATTTATAGCATATTCTCTTCTAGCTGCGATTCTATCATCAATGACTACATCAATAGAAGACTTTAATAATATTGAAGGTCCAATAATGTCATTAGTATTTGGAGGATTCTATATTTCACTTTTAGCAGGAATATTTACAGAATCAACATTCTTAAAAATACTATCATTTATTCCATTCATATCAGTGATTCTAACGCCAACATTATACGCACTAGGAGATATAACTATATATCATGTATTATTATCTATTATTCTATTAATAATAGTAATATATTTATTAATAAAATATGGTATGAATGTATATAGAGAAGGAATATTAAATTATGATAACTCTCATATATGGAAAAAGATATTTAAATCATTTACAAATAACAATTCAATAAATACAAGTAGAAAGTAGTTGCTTTCTACTTTTAAATTATGAATAATAATTGATATAATATAAATAACTTAATATTTATTTAATAATATAGACTATAATAATTAGTGAAAGGAGAAATAATTATGAATTTAATAATAATTCCAAGCTTAGAACCGGATATAAAATTAATAAAACTAATAAATGATTTAAAAGAAGAAAAACTAGATAAAATACTAGTAATAGATGATGGAACTAAAGATCAAACTATATTTAATCAATTAGATGTACCCATTATTCATCATAAACAAAACAAAGGTAAAGGTGACGCAATCAAAACAGCTATTAAAGAATATGATAAATATTATAAAAATATTTCAGGTTTCATAACAGTAGATTCAGATGGACAACATACAATAAAAGACATAAAAAGAATAGACAGTAATTTAAAAGATAATATAATATTAGGAGTTAGAAATTTTAATGAAGAAAATGTCCCACTAAGATCTAAAATAGGAAACAAATTTTCTAGTCTATATTTCTTTTTAACAACACATACTTATCTTCAAGATACACAAACTGGATTAAGAGGAATACCTATAAAATATAAAGATATATTACTAAATACCGAAGGAGACAGATTCGAATATGAAATGAATTTCTTATATAAAGTAATAGATTCAGGTGCAAAAATAGATACTATACAAATAGAAACAGTATATGAAAAGAAAAATCATAAATCACATTTTCATACATTTTCAGATTCATATAGAATATATAAAGATTTATTTAGATATATAATAGTTTCTCTTATTTCTGCAATAATAGATATAGGACTATTTACATTGTTTTTAAACACTACAATAAAAACCATATTTCTAGCTACAATAATAGCTAGAATACTAAGTGGGATATTTAACTTTTTAATGAATAAAAATATAGTATTTAATTCTAAATCTAAAAATTCATTTATTAAATATATAATTTTATTTATAACACAAATGATATTAAGTGGATTATTTACAACAATATTAGATATAATACCAATTAATACAATAATAATAAAAATAATAGTAGATTTAATTCTATTTATAGCAAGTTTTATAATACAAAAAACAATAATATTTAAAAAGACAAATTAGTAAAGAGTTTTACTATAATATATAGAAACTTAATAATATCAATAATATTGATACTTATTAAAGATGAATAGAGAGCAATAATTTTTTAACTATTATAATAATTATCTTATTAAAAATAATAGTTTACACACAAAAGTATAAATGCTATAATCTTTTTTGAGGTGAAAAAGAATGAAAAGTAAGTTATTTGCAGTATCAACATTTACATTAGTAGGACTATATGCATTATTATCTATAATAATAATTGGAATTGGTGTATTTACAACTGTTCCAATAATAACTAGTATAATAATATCAATAGTTATATTAATAATACAATTTTTATTAGCACCATGGATTACAGATATAACAATGAGAATATTTTATAAAGCAGATTATAAAGCACAAATACCAGACTATCTTGATAAGTTTGTAGAAGAAATATCACAAAAATACAAAATGAAGAAGCCAAAACTAGCATTAATAAATGATGGTTCACCTAATGCATTTACATATGGTAGAACTAAAAACGATGCTAGAATAGTTGTGACACAAGGTATATTTGATTTATTAACAGAAGAAGAAGTAAAAACAGTTGTAGCACATGAATTAGGTCATGTTGTACATTATGATATGCTTGTTATGACAGCAGCACAACTTATACCATTATTGTTCTACTTAGTATATCAAATGTTTTTAGATTCTTCAGATAATAGTAGCAATAATGACAATGATAATAGTGCAATAATAGGTTTAGTTGCATATGTATTATATATAATATCAGAATTTATAATATTATGGCTATCAAGAACAAGAGAATATTATGCTGACGAATTTAGTATTCAAGAAACAAAAAATCCTAATTCACTAGCACAAGCATTAGTTAAAATAGGATTTGGATTAAATGTAGGAAAAACAACTAACAAACATTCAACTAAAAATATTGGAGCATTAGGTATATTTGATTCTAAGGCAAGTAAGTCACTTATAGTAACAACAAACAATAATATAGATGATACTCAAGCAATAAAAAATTCAATGAAATGGGAAATGTGGAATCCATGGGCATTTTTTTATGAATTACAATCAACACATCCACTAATATCAAAAAGATTAATCGCAATTAGCAATTATTCTAAACAATATGAACAAGAACCATATATTGAATTTGATGAAAATAAGCCTGAAAGTTATGTTGACGATTTTGCAATTGAACTTTTAATTGGAAGTATGCCATTGATATTTGGAATAATCACATTAGTATTATTCGTTGTTTATATATCAAATACTAAGCAAATATATTTAACATTGACTGCTGTATTTGGAATTATAATGACTATTACACTATTTATTAAATTTAAAATATCACATAAAACAGGATATAAAGATAATACAGTAAGAGGACTTCTAGGAGAAGTAAAAGTATCAGGTATAACATCAATTCCATGCCAAATAGAAGGAACAATAATAGGTAGAGGAGATCCTGGATATATGTTTAGTGAAGATATGGTAATAAAAGATGAAACAGGAATTATATTCTTAGATTATAATCAACCATTGTGGATAATGAATAAAATATTTGCATTATTTTCTTCAGAAGAAATGAAAAACAAAAAAATAAAAGTAAGAGGATGGTATAGAAGAAGTCCTGTTCCATATATAGAAATATATGAATATGAAGTTGATAATAAAACAAAAAAAATATTTACTTATGGACTAACAAGAGGATTCTATGTTGTATTATTAATTTTCTTTATACTATTAACTCTTATATCTATATTTTAATCTATAAACACGTAAGAAAAATATAAAACTTACGTGTTTTATGGTATAATATAAAACAAGGAAGGCGTAGATATTATGATAGAAAGATTAGAATTCACATTAAATAAATATAACGAGTTACAAGAAAAACTAACAAATCCTGATATTGTATCAAATATAGAAGAAGTAAAAAAAATATCGAAGAATATAAGTGATTTAGAGGACATAGTAGTAGAATATAAAAAATATAAAGATATATTAACAGAAATAGAAGATTTAAAGGAAATGGAAAAAGATCCTGAAATGTATGAAATGGCACATGAAGAATTAGAAAATAAAACACAAGAAAAAGAAAATATGGAATCAAATTTAGAAATACTACTACTTCCAAAAGATGAAAATGATGATAAAAATGCAATAATTCAAATTAGAGGTGCAGCAGGAGGAGATGAAGCAAATATTTTCGCAGGTGACCTATTTAGAATGTATACAAAATATGTAGACAAACAAGGGTTTAAATATGAAGTTTTTTCATCTCAAGAAACAGAATTAGGTGGATTTACTTTAGTAGAATTTATTGTTAAAGGAAAAGGAGCTTACTCAAAATTAAAATATGAGTCAGGTTCACATAGAGTACAAAGAGTTCCAATTACAGAATCAAATGGAAGACTTCAAACATCAACAGCAACAGTTTTAGTAATGCCAGAATTAAATGATGACATTGACATTAAAATAGAAGATAAAGATATTAGAGTAGACATTTATAGATCTAGTGGAAAAGGAGGACAAGGAGTAAATACAACAGACTCAGCAGTAAGAATTACTCACTTACCTACAGGACTAGTTGTAACATGTCAAAACGAAAGAAGTCAAATTCAAAACAAAGCACAAGCTATGAAAGTATTAAAATCAAGATTATATGACTTGGAACAAGAACAAAAAGATCAGGCAGAAGGAATAGAAAGAAGAACTAAAATAGGAACAGGTGATAGAGCAGAAAAGATAAGAACTTATAACTATCCACAAAATAGAATAACAGATCATAGAATAGGTTTTACTATTCAAGCACTTGATAAAGTAATGGATGGAGATTTAGAACCAATAATAAATGCTCTAACTCAAGAAGATCAAAAAAGGAAACTTGCAGAAATAAAATGACAGTAGAAGAATTATTAATATATGGAAAATCAAAAATACATTCAGACATATCTAAAATATTACTTGCAGAACTATTATCATATAATCCGTTAGAAATGTTAAATCATCTAGAAGAAACAGTAGAAGAAGATATTATAGAAAAATACAAAAAAGAAGTAGAAGCAATATTAAATAATGAACCAATGCAATATGTAATAGGAAATGTGAACTTTTACGGTAATAAATTCTATATTGATAAAAGAGTATTAATACCTAGATTTGAAACAGAAGAATTAGTTGAAAATACAATAGAATATGTTAATAAATATTTCGATGAACCAATAGATATAATAGACCTTGGATGTGGTAGTGGAAATATTGGAATAACACTTGAAAAAAAAATAAATGTAAACAAATTAGATTTGGTTGACATATCAACTGATGCTCTAGAAGTTGCTAAAATTAATATAAAAAATCTTAATTCAAAAGCAAACATATTACAAAATGATATGCTAGATAATATAATTAATAAATATGATCTAATTATTTCAAATCCTCCATATATAAAAGAAGATGAAGAAATAGAAGAAATAGTTAAAAATAATGAACCTCATTTAGCACTATATGCTAAAGAAGATGGATTGTTTTTTTATAAAAAAATATTAAAAAATGTAAAAAAGAATTTAAAAGATAGATCAATTATAGCATTTGAAATTGGATCAGATGAAAAAGATGATATAATAAAAATTATAAGAGAGGAATTACCAAATTCTCAAATAATAACAAAAAAAGATTTGCAACAAAGAGATAGAATGATATTCATATTTAATGGTATAAATTTATAAAAGAAAGAAGGAAAGAAAAATGGTAGTTAATTTTATTGATATGTTACAAAAAGCAAAAAAAGAACATTATGCAGTACCTCATTTTAATATTAATAACTTAGAATGGGCAAAATATGTATTAGAAGAGTGTAATGAAAAAAATGTACCTGTAATACTTGGAGTTTCAGAAGGAGCAGCAAAATATATGGGAGGATTTGATACTATATATGGTATGGTTACAGGTCTAATAAAAGATTTAGATATTAAAATTCCTGTATGTTTACATGTAGATCATGGCCAATCATTTGATACATGTAAAAAAGCAATAGATGCAGGATTTAAATCAGTAATGATAGATGCTTCAAAACATCCACTTAAAGAAAATATAGAAATAACAAAAAAAGTTGTTGAGTATGCACATAAAAGAGGAGTAAGTGTAGAAGCAGAAGTTGGACATATTGGTGGAACAGAAGATAATATTACTAATACATCAAATAATGCAACACTAGAAGATTGTTTAGAAATATATAATGGTGCAGAAATTGATGCTTTAGCTCCAGCACTAGGAAGCGTACATGGTATATATAAAGGAGAACCAAACCTAGATTTTGAAACAATGAAAAAAATAGATGATACACTACCTATTCCTTTAGTATTACATGGTGGATCTGGAATAGATGAAGAAAAAATTCAGAAAGCCATTTCATGTGGAATATCTAAAATAAATATAAATACAGAATTGCAACAGGCATGGACAAAAGGTGTAAGAGAAAAACTTGATAGTGATAAAGAAGTATATGATCCAAGAAAAGTAATTGGAGCAGGAGAAAAAAATTTAAAGGAAATGGTAGACTACAAATTATCAATATTTAATACTAGATTATAATTTTGGAGGAGACATGAAAATACTAAAAATACATGGTGCAGAAAAATTAGAAGGAACAATTAGAATAAGTGGAGCAAAAAATGCAGCTGTTGCTTTAATACCTGCAGCAATATTATCAGATGATACTGCAACAATATGTAATGTTCCTGAAATAACTGATATAGATGCACTATGTAATATATTAGATTTATTAAATGTAAAAGTAAAAAGAGCAACAGAATCAATAGTAATTGATACAAAAGGAATGCAAAACAATGAAATATCAGAAGCATTAGCTAAAAAATTAAGAGCATCATATTATTTTATGGGAGCATTACTTGGAAAATATAAAAAAGCTGAGATGTATTTTCCAGGAGGATGTTCAATAGGCTCAAGACCAATAGATTTACATTTAAAAGGATTTGAAGCACTAGGTGCAACAGTAAAACAAGAAAAAAATAAATATATAGTTGAAGCAAAAGAATTAAAAGGAGCAAACATATATTTAGATATAGCAAGTGTTGGAGCAACTATAAATATTATGTTAGCAGCAACCAAGGCAAAAGGAAAAACTATAATAGACAATGCTGCAAAAGAGCCTGAAATTGTTAATGTAGCAACATTTCTAAATAATATGGGAGCAAAAATCTCTGGTGCTGGAACATCAACAATAAAAATAATAGGACAAGAACATTTACATTCATGTTTTCATGAAGTAATACCAGATAGAATTGAAGCAGGAACATATATAATATTAGGAAGTTTATTAGGAAATCCAATAAAAATAGATAATATTATTCCAGAACATTTAGATGCTCTAATATCAAAATTAAAAGAAATGGGATCAAATATAGAAGTTGGACAAGACTATGTAGTAATTAATTCAAAAGATGATTATAAACCAACAATAATAAATACAGCAGTTTATCCAGGATTTCCAACAGACCTTCAGCAACCATTTACAGTTTTATTAACTCAAGCAAATGGACAATCAAAAGTAACTGAAACAATTTGGGAAAATAGATTTATGCATGTTCCATATCTAAATAATCTTGGAGCAGATATAACAATAAAAGGACAAACAGCAACAATAAGAGGAAAAACAAAACTAAAAGGTGGGGAAGTTGTAGCAACAGATTTAAGAGCTGGAGCTGCAATGGTTTTAGCAGCCCTAATATCACAAGAAACAACAACAATAACAAATGCAGAGCATATTTTAAGAGGATATGAAGGAATAGTAGATAAACTTGAAGCAGTAGGCGCTAAGATAGAATTAATAGAAATATAAAAAACAACTTGAAAAATAATAAAAAATTTGATATTATAATCAAGTATTATCTATGACATATATTGTGTCATGGCAAAGGAGGAGTTTAAATGAAAAAGGGAATACATCCAGAAATGTATGATTGTACTGTAACATGTGCATGTGGAAATACATTTCAAACAAAATCAACTAAGAAAGAAATAAATGTTGAAATATGTTCACAATGTCATCCATTTTATACTGGACAACAATCAAGGGCAACACGTGCTGGTAGAGTAGATAAATTCAACAAAAAATATGGATTTGATAAAAAAGATAATGCTTAATTAGGAGAATAGTATGGAAGCAGCATTATTGATAATATCAATCCTTTTAATATTAATTGTATTATTACAAAGTGGAAAGGCAGAATCTGCAGCTCAAATCTTATCTGGTGGAAATAATGATTTATTTGCAAACAGAAAAGAAAGAGGTTCAGAACTATTTATAAGTAGACTAACATTAGCTCTAGGAGTAACTTTTTTTGTAATATGTTTAGTTGCAATGTTTATTGAGTAATTTCACGTTATAGAAATTACTTTTTTTTTATATCATTATTTGATACAATATAAATAGAGTTAATAATAGGAGTTGATAATAATGATAAAAGATTCAATAATAAATCTACTAAATCAAAAAAAGGTTGCCCAAGAAAGAAAAGTACTAAAAAGCGAATTGAATTTATTTGATGAAGAATTAGATAATGCATTAAACGAATTAATCAAAGAAGGCATAATATATAAAACAAACAAAAAAAAATATATACTTGTAGAACAAACAGATTATATAAAAGGATATTATAGATCAAATCCAAAAGGATATGGTTTTGTTGAAGTAGAAGGACAAGACGAAGATATATATATAAATGAAAAAAACACAGATGGAGCAATTCTAAACGACCTAGTATTAGTAGAAATAATAAAAGACTCAAAAGAACATAAAAAAGAAGGAAAAATAATAAGAGTAATAAATAGACCAGAAGAACAATATGTTGGCGAAATTAATTTTGACAAAAAAGAAACAGGAACAATTACATTTGATGATAAAAGAATCAATATTGAATTATCCATTCCTAAAGAAAACAGTCTAAATGCAGTAGATGGACATAAAGTATTAGTAGAAATAAAAGATAAAGTAGACAAAAATAAATATATAGGAAACGTTGTAAAAATAATAGGACATAAAAATGATCCAGGAACAGATATATTATCAATAATTTATAAATATAAAATACATACTGAATTCAATGAACAAATACAAGAAGAATTAAAAAAATTACCAAATAAAGTTGATGAATCAGAAATATCAGGAAGACTTGACTTAAGAAATGAAATGATTTTTACAATAGATGGTGATGATACAAAAGATATAGATGATGCGATAAGTATAGAAAAACTAAATAACGGACACTATAAACTAGGTGTACATATCGCAGATGTAGCATATTATGTTAAAGAGGATACAGCGTTAGATGAAGAAGCATCATATAGAGGATGTAGTGTATATTTAGTAGATAGAGTAATACCAATGTTACCACATGAACTATCAAATGGAATATGTTCATTAAATCCAAATGTTGATAGGCTTACAGTGTCATGCATTATGGAATTTGATGGGCAAGGAAACAAATTAGATTATGATGTTAAGCTAAGTGTAATTAAATCAAACATTCAAATGACATATAAAAAAGTAAATGCAATATTAAATAATGAAAAAACTCCAGAGGGATATGAACCATATAAAGAAAAATTATTACAAATGCAAGAACTATCTGAAAAAATATCAAATCAAATGATAAAAAGAGGATATTTAGATTTTAATATAGATGAGCCAAAAATATTAGTGGATGAGAATTGCGTACCAATTGAAATAAAAAAAAGAGAGCAAGGAAAAGGAGAAAAATTAATAGAAAACTTTATGGTACAAGCAAATGAAAGCGTAGCCAGTTTAATATATTTTATGAATCTACCATTTATATATAGAATTCATGAAGAACCTCAAGAAGATAAAATAAAAGGCTTTGAAGAATTTCTCCAATCACTAGGATATACACATAATTTAAATTTAAAAGATTTAAGTCCAAAAAACATACAAAAACTACTTAATTTTATAAATGAAAAAAAAGAATCAAAAATATTATCAAGTCTTTTGCTTAGAAGCATGAAAAAAGCAATTTATTCTACGCAGAATTTAGGACACTATGCTCTAGCAAGTAAATGTTATACACATTTCACATCACCAATCAGAAGATATCCAGATACAACAGTACATAGATTATTACACAAATATATTTTTGAAAATCAAATAACTCAAGAATTAGTAGACATGGAAGAAACAAAACTAATCGCAGTAGCTGAGCACTCATCAGAAATGGAAAAAGCAAGTGTTGATTGTGAAAGAGATGTAGATGATATGAAGATGGCAGAATATATGGAAAAACATATCAACGAAGAATATGATGGTATGATTTCTGGAATTGCAAACTTTGGTATGTTTGTAATGTTAGATAATTTAATAGAAGGTCTTGTTCCAATTGATAGTATGAATGATTTTTATGTATATGATGAAAAGTTACTAACATTAACCGGACAAAAATCTCATACTATGTATAGAATAGGAGATAAAGTTAAAGTTAAATGTATTAGAGCATCCAAAGAGGACAAACAAATTGATTTTGATTTATTAAAAAAATATTAACAGTATGATATAATATTAATCATTAATGAGGTGTGTTATGAAAAAAAATAAAAGAAAAGTAAAGAAAAAAATAAAAGTAATTTTTATATTAGGATTATTATTAATAATTGTAGGAGTTGCAATAGTATTTGTTGACAAAGATACACTATTAAAATTAAGCAAAGAAAAAGGACAAGAAAAAACACAAGAAAAAAAAGAAGAACCAAAAAAAGAAGTAAAGAAAGAACAAGACTATAGTGCAAAAATATTTATGGTTGGGGACGCTTTAATACATAGTGCTGTTTATGAAGATGCATATAGAAATGGAAATGGTGC
Organism: uncultured Erysipelotrichaceae bacterium; assembly: GCA_902803795.1. Taxonomy (GTDB): domain Bacteria; phylum Bacillota_I; class Bacilli_A; order RF39; family UBA660; genus RUG14903. Next base: position 10,933 of record CADCRC010000003.1, read on the forward strand.
ATATGATTTTAAACCAATGTTAGAAGTTATAAAACCAATATCTTCACAATATGATTTAGCATATTATAATCAAGAGACAATTCTTGGTGGAGCAAGTTTAGGATATTCTAACTATCCATTATTTAATTCTCCTCAGGAAGTAGGAGATGCATTTGTAGATGCAGGATTTAACATGGTTTCCTTAGCGACTAATCATACTATGGACAAAGGAGAAAAAGGAGTTTTAAATTCTGTAGAATATTGGAAATCAAAAACAGGAGTTGTCGCATCAGGACAATGGTCATCACAAGAAGAAAGAGATTCATCAATTGCAACAGTATATGAAGTAAATAATATAAAATATGCATTTATATCTTATACAATTTGGACAAATGGATTACCTACACCAATTGGAAAAGATTATTTAAGCAATTTATATAGTGAAGAAAAAGCTCAAGCAGATATTGCTTCAGTAAGAGATAAAGTAGACTTTGTAATCGTCGCAATGCACTGGGGTACAGAATATTCATTTAAAGTTGATGCAAAACAAGAAGAGATAGCAAACTATCTATCAAATCTTGGAGTAGATTTAATAATAGGTGCACATCCACATGTAATTCAAACAGTAGAATATATAAATGATAATAAAACATTTGTAATATATTCATTAGGTAATTTTATAAGTGATCAAAATGATATAGATAATTTTACAGGACTAGCATTTGAAGTTACATTAAATAAGCATATTGATTTGGAGGATAATATTACAAAGAGTATTACTGAACCAAAAGGAGAACTTGTATATACTACAACCACAAAAGTGGGTGGTGTAAATCATAACTTTAAAATTGTACCATATCCTCAATTAACTGATCAACAATTATACAATCATGCAACATATTATGAAAAATATAAGGCAATAGTTAATGAAAGATATCCTAATTTAACTTGGGGATTAACATACGAGGGATAAATGGAAATACTTAACAAAGCTGCTTCATATAATTATTTTATAGAAGAAACATATGAGGCAGGAATTGAACTAAAAGGAACAGAAGTAAAGTCATTAAGAGAAGGTTCATGTAATATAAAAGATGCATATTGTCTAATAAGAAACAATGAAGTAATAGTAATTAATATGTATATTGCAAAATATAAACAAGGAAACATATTTAATCATGATGAATTAAGAAATAAAAAATTACTATTACATAAAAAAGAAATAAAAAAAATAAAACAAAAATTAGAAGAAAAACACTTATCATTAATACCTTTAAAAGTATATTTTACTAGGGGTAAAGCAAAAATGAAGATTGGAATATGTAAAGGAAAAAAAATATATGATAAGAGAGAAAATCTAAAACAAAAAGAACTACAAAGAACAAGAGAAAAGATTTTAAAACAATACTAGATAGGTAAAAAACCTATCTTTTTTATATAATAAAAAGAATCACAATGAAGTGATTCTATAAATTAGCTAATTTTAAAAGATTAAAATTATTTAGTAGCTAAGTATTTAGCACATCTTACCATTTGATTAGTATAACCATATTCATTATCATAGAATGCGATTATTTTTACTAATTGACCATTATCAGTATCTAATACTTGAGTAGATGAACCATCAACTAAACTACCACATGTTCTAGCTATAACATCAGATGAAACAATAGGATCCATTGTAAAATTCAAAGTTTCATTTACAGCACCTTTTAACGCATCATTAATTTCTTCAACAGTGACATCTTTACCTAATTCTAAAGATAAATCAACAACAGAACCTGTTGAAACAGGAACTCTCATTGCTAGACCATCTAATTTACCATTTAAATTAGGGCAAACTTTTCCAATTGCGCTAGCCGCACCTGTTGATGTTGGTACAATATTCGCAGCACAAGCTCTTCCTCTACGTGCTTGAATGCCTTTTTTATGTGCTATATCCAAAGTAGCTTGGTCGTTAGTATACGCATGAACAGTAGTCATAAATCCCTTTTTTATTCCAAATTTTTTATCAATAATATCAACAACTGGAGCTAAACAGTTAGTAGTGCAACTCGCAGCACTTACAATTTTTTCACTACCATCCAATATTTTTTCGTTGACATTATAGACAATTGTTTTTACATCGCCTTTACAAGGAGCAGAAACTAAAACTTTCTTTGCACCAGCATCAATATGTGCTTGTGCTTTAACATCCTCTGTAAATTTGCCAGTACATTCCAAAACAACATCAACTTTTAAATCACCCCATGGTAGATTCTTTGGATCCATTTCGGAATATACACGAATCTTATTACCTGCAACAATGATATTTTGCTCATCATTACTTATTTCATCAATTCTATAATTTCTATAATTAGTATCATATCTCAACAAATAAGCAAGTTGAGCAGCATCTGTTAAATCATTTATCGCAACTACTTCGAATTCTGGATCTTCTTGCATTAATCTAAATGCAATACGTCCAATTCTTCCAAAGCCATTTATCGCAACGCGAACCATATCTATTACCTCCTATCATCTTAAATTATATATCAAAAATTAAAAAAATGTTAATTTACACAAAAATTTTACATTATTATTGTAAATTATACATGATATAACAAAATGAAAATATCCACAAAAATGTGGATATTTATTATTCTTCAATTACCTTTCTTTCTTCTTTTACATTACCATCTTTATCAATCTTTTTAATTACTTTAATTTTTCTAACAATTTTCTTAGATTCATCAGAAGATTCATTAGATTTATCATTTTTTTTAGAATAATATTCTTTTACATCATCAACTTGCTTTAATCCAAGATTTATAAAATAAACAACAACAGCCCAAGCACCAATAATTAATATACCATATTTCAAATACATTGAAAGTCCTTCACCACCAAATGGCATATCCCAAATAGAATGCAAAGCAATAGGTATTAAACAAATAGTTAAGAATGTTGTATCAGTATAATGTTTATTTTCTAGTTTATTAATATATCCTTTTACAAACATTAATCCTGCTCCTTCAATCGCTGCCCATGCAACATGTCCACCTGGAGCTAAAATTGCCCTTAGAATCATTACATTAAACATTTGCTCATTTCCACCAGCAATTCCAAATCTTAAAATATATCCAGCAGTTTCAAATGCAGCAAATCCAGCACCAACAGCTGCACCAATTAATAAACCATCTAAAATATAATTTGCTTTTTTTTCTTTACTTAAAAAATAAATAACAATTATTGCTTTTGCAACCTCCTCTACAAATCCAGTAATAATTGCTCCAGCAACATCAAGCTTTTCAACAACAAATATAGTATTAAGTAAAATTGTTACTATTAAACTTAATGCACCACCAAGTATAAAATAAGCTAGTATCCTATGAAAAGGAATTTTCTTAAATAAATCAATTTCAAAGAAGAATATAAGAACCGTAACAGGAACAGCAAATGCTCCTAAAATAATTAGTCCAGGTAAGAAATTATCATTTTTAAAATTGTTATATCCTAAATACATCGCAACTAGTGCTATAGCAAAAAAAGCTAAAATTCTAAGATAAACCCAAGCAGTTGTATTTTTTGGATTAATTTCTTTAATATCAGGAGTCGTATTTTTACCACCTACAATAAATACATCATCCATATCTTCTTGAGTATGCTTGTCCAATGAATTTTTAAACAAATCTTTAATTGTAACATATGATTTTGAACTAGCACCCGTTATTTTGTCTAAATTTTCAGTTATGGTTTTTCCAACATCAGATAGAGCATCACTCTTTTCTTCTACTAAAGGACAACCACAGTTTTTACAAACTTTATCATCTTTATCTACATCATTGCCACAATCTGGACATTTTCTTTTATTGACTTCTTTTTTTTCAATTAAGTCAACACCACAATGTGGACATTTTTTAGCAGATTCACTAACATCCTTTCCACATTCTTTGCATTTTACCAATGCCAAAATAATCACCTTCCTTCAAATTTTAATTCTAAAATTAATATAATTTATAAAAACAAAATTGTCAATTTTTTTTATAAAAAATTTGAATCTAAAGATATAAAAAATGATAAAGTAAATAAGCTTACCTTAAAAAATTTATATAAATATTGATGAATATTCTATTTATCAATTAATATAAAGGAATGTACAAACAAATTTATATTTAAACAAAGATACGAAAAAAATTATATCAATTGAACTAGTTATAAATAAAGAACTTCAATTTTATAACTATTGTGAAAATCAATAGTATTTTTAAATTAAAAAAAACGTTGCAACGCAACGATTATAATCAAATGGTGGAGCTGAGGGAGTGCGACTCCCTGTCCAAACAACCTAATAAAATAAACCTCTACAAGCTTAGTTAATTGCAATCTTTAATATACTAGCAGGACAATTAACAAACCAACTAATATACATAGTCTAAAAATCTCTATTTATTATCTAGACAAATAATAAATATAGTCTACAAGATAAACCGTAATAAATTACGTAGACAATAATTTAAAACAGCGCAAACCTATTATTATTAGGCATAAGCTAAAGCTTGGTTTCCACCAAATACTTTAGCAATTGCATTTTTAATGTTTTTAGCATTTATTTTTTTTAGCGATTTACGAGAACAACTCGACTTGCCATCTATCATTAAAATTATCTGTCGAATCAAAAACAGCCCCAAATAAATGTATAATGATTATAGCATCTTTTAAAATATTAATCAAATTTTTTTAAATTTTAAAAATACTAAAAAAAGAAAATATAAATAATAAAAAATAATAAAATATGATATAATCATAAAAAATGATTATAATAATAAAGAAGAGGATAAAAGGTGATAATATGGATGCATATAGAAACTTTAAAGGAAC
>CADCRC010000004.1 GCA_902803795.1 uncultured Erysipelotrichaceae bacterium
AGTGGAACTGGTATTGAATGTAATAATTTAGCTACTGCTTCTTGGGATAATGATAATTGGAATATTAATGTTAGTAATATAACTTTACCTGGTACATATTGTAATGTTTATTTTAAAGAAAAAAATACATTATATAATGTATTGAAAAATGAAGCTGCAAAAGGAACAAATGCTTGTGTAAAAAAATATGAAGGTAATGTAACAGATGAAGTAGGTAAGACAGTTCCAGCAACTAAAGTATATTTTGATAATTGTCCAGGACAAAGAAATGTTATCTTTGGAGGTTTTTGTTGGCAAGTAATACGTACTACTGAAACTGGTGGAACTAAAATGATTTATAATGGTGAGCCAGTAAATGGTAAGTGCTTAAGTACTCGTAATTTACATACAGGTATAACTAGTGGTAATTCCAAAACTACTTCTTTAAATGATAGCTACATATATGGTTCTAGTTATACATATGATTTAAATAATAATACTTTTACTTTAATTGATACTGAGACAGCTACTTGGTCAGATTCTACATATAGGAATTTGATGGGAAAATATACATGTAAATCAAGCAGCAATACATGTTCAACTTTATATAATATAAACGGCTATAAATCTAATACATCTGCCTATGTTGGAGAATATAATATTGGTAATACTTACTATTCTCAAATTGGTACAACTTCATTCAATCCAGATTATACATCTCTTTCCATGATTGGATATAAATATAATTATGTATACAATTATTTAGAACAACAACCAGGTTCACCTGAATATAAATATGGTAGTAGTTTCACTTATGATATTAATAATAACATGTATACTTTATCAGGAGAAACCCAAATGGTTAGCAATTATAGCAGTAATTATAGGAACATAGGTAATACTCATTATACTTGTTGGAATACAACAGGTACTTGTGAAAAAATATATTATATATATTATGCTGGTAATTGGGTTATGCATGATCTTATTGAAGCTTTCTATATAGAATTATCAAATGGTGAATCAGGACCTGAAGCTATGAATAAGATGATTAATAATGAGGATATTAATAAATATGATTCAAGTATAAAAGGTTTAATAGATAATTGGTATCGTCATAATATGATAAATTATACAAATAGTTTAGAAGATACTGTTTATTGTAATTCAAGAAAGAGTACATCATTAGGAGGATGGAATCCTAATAGTGGTTCAAGTAATATAAGTAATCATATAGATTTTAAAGCAGTTGTATTAAATAATAAAGACATATCATGTGAAAGAGTATTAGATCAATTTGCTGTTTCTAATAAAAAAGCAGAATTAAAATATCCAATAGCTCTATTTAGTATTGAAGAATATAATAATTTAGATTCTAATGATTTACGAAAAACAGGCTCTCAATATTGGTCAATGTCACCTGCAAGATTCTATATGGATGGAGCTTATGTTAGAGGTGTATTACCAACTGGTGAGTTACATTATAATGACTATGGAGATTTATTCTATAGTAATGGTGTAAGACCTGCAATATCATTAAAATATAATAAAGTAATAACATCAGGAAGTGGTAGTGAAGAAGATCCTTGGATAATAGAATAATAGTATTTATATATTTTAATAAAGATATTTAATATTATCATTTTTAGTGAAGTAGTTAGACTTTGTATCTTCTTTTGCAAACTAATATAAATTACATTTATTAGACATAGAAACATAATTTATATAATTGCCATCTATTTTTTATTAACAAGATCACTTTTCAATCATCTTCAAAAAGTGATCTTTTATAATCATATCTTAATGATTTATTATTTTACTTTCATTATTATATTTAACATAATTATCACATCATTTTTAATATATACTAAAATATTTTAATAAATAATTAGTAATATTTTTCATAGAATTAAAAAATATGTTATAATTTAAGTATCAAGTTAGGATGAGTATTAGTGGAAGAACAAGAAGGTAAATATGGAATAATTAATCAAGAAACTCTAAATGTAAAAAAGAATAGAATAAGTATATTAGAACTATATGGTGAAAACTTCCAAGAAAAAGACTATATAACAGATCCAGCCATAGGAAGAGATATACAAATCAAACAAATGATATTAATATTATTAACTCCAGATAAATCAGTAGTTTTAGTTGGTAAACCTGGAGTTGGTAAAACAGCTACAGTAGAGGGATTAGCTTATAGAATACAAAAAGGTGATGTTCCAGATAAACTAAAAGACTACCAAGTAATCAGAGTAAATACTTCTGCATTAATGGGTGTAGATCCTGCTACAGGAGAAGCAAAAGTAAACACATTAATAGATGAGTTAAAATCAAAATCAAAATTAATTTTGTTTATTGATGAAATACATACATTAATTGGTGGAAAAGATGAAGCCTTAGATTTTGCAAATATGTTTAAGCCTGCATTAGATAGAGGAGATATTAAAGTTGTTGGAGCAACAACAACAGAAGAATATGAACATTATATTTTAAGAGATAAAGCTTTTGTTAGACGTTTCCAAAAAGTAGAAATATATGAACCAACAAGA
>CADCRC010000005.1 GCA_902803795.1 uncultured Erysipelotrichaceae bacterium
ACACATAATTATATAAAAAAATCATATTAAAATATTTATAAATATTTGACAAAATAAAAGGTAAAGAACTTAAAAATAATAAATATAATTATATCTTATATTGTATAATAAAATATATAAGATATAAAAGGTGAAATAATATGAATGAGAAAAGTAAAAAAACTAAAATATTATTTATAGTAATTTTACTATTAACTATATCTATATCAATAGGTTATGCCTTACTAGGACAAGAATTAACTACAACAGGTATAACTAATTTTGATAATGCTTCATGGAATATTCATTTTGTAGGAAATCCTACAGATAGTTTCAATGAATCAATTGGTAGTGTTAATGGAACTCATTCATATAGTTCAAATTATAAAAGTTTAAGTTTTAGTGATACTTTATCTATTCCAGGAGATTATTATGAATTTACTGTAGATATTACAAATGATGGTAATATTGATGGAATGCTTAATAGTGTCCCAACAATTGGAATAATTGATAATAAAGGAACTAGTGATATAAGTGATGATACTTCTTATTCTAATACAACTCTAATTAGTTCAACAATAACATATAATACAGGTGGAACATTATCTCAATATGATGAATTAAAAGTTGGAGATACTCTAACTTATAAAATAAGAATAGAATTTAAGAAAGATATTCAAAATTCAGATTTGGAAAATTTACCATTACATTTAACATTTACATTAGAACCTACATATGTACAAGCAGATAGTAACGCGACAAATGTCTTAAAAATAAACGAAAGTATTGATTGTGATGGAAATTTATTATATGCAACAATTCCAAATAATATAAACGGATTAGCTAAAATAATGGCAGAACAATCAGTTCTTGATAATTCTAAAAGTTTATTTGTAAATAATTGTTCTGGAGTTAAATTTAATGAAATTTCAAGTGATACAAATGGAAAAGGCGTATATGAGATAGCTTCAACAAAAGATGATACTTATCCAATATATTATTATAGAGGGGCAGTTACAAATAATAATGTTTTGTTTGCAAATTTCTGTTGGAAAGCAGTTAGAACAACAGATACAGGAGGAGTTAAACTTATTTACAATGGAACTCCAACAAATGGTCAATGCACTAATACTACAGGAGATGCAACACAAATTAGAACAAGTAGTTTTAACTCATATTCTAATTCACCAGCATATGTAGGATATATGTATGGATCAATTTATACATATTCAAATATAACAGCTAATAATTTAAATACATCTTATATATATGGAAATGATGTAACTTGGGATGGCACAAATTATACACTAACAGATACAATAACAAGCAGTGGAACATGGTCTAGCGATTATAATACATTAAATAATAATCATTATACATGTTTTACAACATCAAATACATGTACATCAGTTTATTATATATATTATGCTGATGCTCCAGCTGGTGCATTTTACATAACTTTATCAAACGGAAAAAAAGAAGAAGATGCATTTAATGATATGTTTACAAACGAAAACGATAGTATAGCCAAAACAAATGTTGATACATGGTATTCAAATAATATGACAAGTTATACAAATAAGATAGAAGATACTATTTATTGTAATGATAGATCAATCAACCTAATGGGAGGCTGGAATCCAAATGGAGGATATATATCAGATCATCTATATTTTAATGGTAGAAAAAGGAAATGGGCAACAAATGAAATAACATTAAATTGTACAAGAGAAATTGATAAATTTACTGTAAGTAATGTAATAGGAAATGGAAAATTAACTTATCCAGTAGGCTTAATTACAGTAGATGAGATAATATATGCTGGTATATCAAGTGGAAATAATCTTTATGCAAATAACACATATTATTTATATACAAATAAAACTATGTGGACGATGACTCCTGGTGCTTATACCGGTAGTACTGCTTATGAGTTTCATGCGAATTCTTCAAGTAACCTTGATGGTTTAATTACAAGTAACTCTTCAGTAGGTTTAAGACCAGTTGTATCTTTAGCTCCTACAAATTTTATATCACAAGGAGATGGAACTAGTTTAAATCCATACATAATAGAATAAAAAGTGTGTTTTAGAAACAAAAAAATTGATAAAATAGTATAACACAAATAAATATACCA
>CADCRC010000006.1 GCA_902803795.1 uncultured Erysipelotrichaceae bacterium
ATCTAATAGTTTTAGTAATTTATATATAAGTATTTTTTATTTTTTTTATAAGTATAAGTAAGTATATGAGTATCTTTTATAAGTATAAGTAAGGCGTATTTTTATTTTTTCTCTTTTTTTATTTCACTGGCATTCCTCCTTTAACAATTTAAGTATATTATATAATTATGTTTAAAATATTAAACAATTATGTGAAATTATGTTTTTTTACTTTTTTTGCTCTATATTATCTCTCCTTTCATGATTTAATTATAAAAAAAGAATGTGTATAAAATATTTTAAAATCATGTGAAATTATGTGATTAAAATATATTTTTATAAACATCCTTATAATTCTTAACATATGTAATATTAATATCTTTTTTTATTTCATCAGGTATCTCATCAATATCTACTTTATTATCATTAGGTACAATAATATGATTTATTCCAGCACGTCTAGCTCCAATAATTTTTTCTTTTAATCCACCTATTGGAAGTACTCTACCCTGTAAAGTTATTTCACCAGTCATTGATAATTTATTATCAACAGCAACACTTTTAAATAATGAAACAAGAGCAGTAGTAATCGCAATACCTGCAGAAGGACCATCTTTATTAACAGCACCCTCAGGAAAATGTATATGAACATCATTTTCTTCTAACAATTTTATATCAATATCAAAATCATTAGTATGACTTTTTAAATAAGACAAAGCAATCTTACAAGATTCTTGCATAACATCACCTAATGAACCAGTTAATATTAAATTCCCTTTTCCTTTAAAATATGTAACCTCAATTGGCAATATATCTCCACCTGAAGTAGTATATGCCATACCATTTACTATACCAACTTGCATTGAACTAACAGGTTTCATATATAAATATTTTGGTTTGCCAAGATATTTTTCTACTTCTTCAATTGTAATATGATAAAAAACTTGTTTTTTATTAAGTAACATTTCCTTAACAACTTTTCTCATAATAGAAGATAATATTCTATCAAGTTCTCTAACACCAGCCTCTTTAGTATAATTTTGTATTACATGCATTAAAGCATCATCATCAATAGTAAAAGTAAGAGGTGTTAATCCAGATTCATCCAACTCTTTAGGAAGTAAATAATTTTTCGCAATATCTAATTTTTCATATTCAGTATAACTTGATAAATTAATAACCTCTAATCTATCAATTAACTCATACGGAATTTGTTCAATATAATTCGCAGTAGCGATAAAAAAAACCTGTGATAAATCAAATTCTTCTTCAATATAATGATCAGAAAATTTAGTATTTTGCTCAGGATCTAATACTTCTAACAAACTTGATGCAGGATCTCCCTTAATATCTTTAGTCATCTTATCTATTTCATCAATTATAAATACAGGATTACAAGAGCCAGCTTTTTTTATTCCTTGAATAATTCTACCAGGATTAGACCCAATATATGTTCTTCTATGTCCTACAATCTCTGCCTCATCATTTATTCCTCCAACAGAAATTTTAGCCATTTTTCTATTTAATGCTTTCGCAATCGATTGAGCAAGTGAAGTTTTACCAACACCAGGAGGACCTATAAAACAAAGAATAGGACTTTTAGTTGATTTAGCATTTTGTTTAACTGCTAAAAACTCAAGTATTCTATCTTTAACATCATTCAATCCATAATGAGATGAATCAAGAATTTTTTTAACATCATTCAAATTTTCATTATCTTTTGTTTTAATATTCCAAGGAAGAGATAACATCCAATTAATATAATCTCGTGTCATACCAATTTCAGGTGAACTCTCAGGCATTTTAGACAATCTATTTATCTCATCCTTAATAACTTTTTTTGTCTTATTAGAACATTTCAATTTATTTAATTTTTTAGTTAATTTTTCTGCCTCATCCTCAATAGACTCTTCCTCACCCAATTCCTGTTGCAACATTTTAATACGTTCTTTTATATAATATTCTTTTTCTCTATCATTAACATTATCCTCTACTTCTTGTTCAATATCTCGTTCAAGTTCTAAGAATTTTATATCACTATTAATATCTATCACAATTAATTTAGCTCTCTCAACAGGATTAGTAGTAGTAATATATTTCTTTTTCTTTTTAACATCAATTGCAAGATAGCTACCAATTAAATCACAAAAATCACTTAAATTAGGTACTTTAACTATCTGAGAAATAATCGCATTAGACATATAAGGTGCCTTAGAAATATATCTTTCTAAAGTTTTTTGAAGTATGCCATAATATTTATCTTCATCATTTTCACTATAATAATTGACATCACTATAATTAGCATAATATATCTTATCTTCTTCATCTATTTTATCAATATTAACTCTTCTAACTCCCTCAATAACTAGTCTAGTTTTATTATTAGGAATAGTCATCTTAATCTTTAATCTACATAAAACACCAACATTAGGTAAAGAAGTAATATCATGAAAAAAATCTTCAATAGGATTAACAACTAAAACAAGTTTTTCATCTATATCATTAAAAATACGATACATCATATTTTCATACACATTATCATATTCTATTTTAATTTCTGTATTAGGAAATATTACAATATCTTCTAATACTAAAACATGTACTTTATCTATTTTCATACGCTAATCCCCCGCCACTATACAAATATGTATTCTATTATATAAATTATTTTATATTATTTCAAGAATTAATTATCTTATTTTTAGAAAAATTTAGCAAAAGACCAATTATAATCATATAAGATAATAATGAAGAACCTCCATAAGATATAAATGGTAATGTAATTCCAGTAATTGGTAATAATCCAATAGTCATAGAAATATTCTGAACTTGTTGAAATATAATAACCGCAAAAACACCAGAAATAAGATATCTATATTTTTTTATCCTATACAAAACCAATATACTTATATCTAAATAAATCATAATAATAAACAATATAACAACTCCAACATATCCAAAAGAAGAAGCATATATAGTAAATATAAAATCAGTAGAAGCTTCAGGAATATATATAGGAGTCTTTCTAATACCATACCCAAAATATCCAGCAGATCCAATAGAATATATAGAATTATTTAACTGCATTCCACTTTGTTCTTTCCAATTTAATATTCTATTTATTCTATAATATGTATTAATACCAAACACATCTATAAACTTATCTTCTTCATTATTATAAAAATTATATAAAAACATAAAACTTAAAACAACAACCCCAATAAAAACAATACCCCATATTTTTCTTATACCTGATGTAAACATCATCACAACATATATAACAAGATATAGTATAACTGCACCTGTATCAGGTTCTAAAAAAGTTAAAACAGAAGGTATTAATACTATTAATAAACTTTTTAATATTAATAATAATTCTTGAACAATAGTAGGATTCTCATATTTATTTCTAAATGAATTAATAAAATAAGATAAATATAATATTAAAAATAATTTCATAAATTCAGAAGGTTGAAAATTACCAATACCAGGTATCTTATACCAACATTTACTTCCATTAATTGAAACTCCAAATACTAATAATCCTAATAATAATATATTACCTAAAACATATAAAAACAAAGAATATTTATATATATCTATATTTGTTCTAGTATAAATATATATAATTATAATAAAACAAACTATATACCAAAGCATTTGTTTAATAGCTAAATTACCAAAATTAGAATCAGTATATATACCAGCAGAATAAATACTAATTATAGAAATTATACTTAGTAAAACTATTGGAATTAATATATTTAAATTTAATTTATTTCTTTTCTTAATCATTACAAATCTCCTACAACTATTTATTATATAACAAAAATATAATAAATAAATACAAATTTAATAAAATATATTGATAATAACCAACAAAAATAATATAATTTATCTATAATAGAGGTGTAGTAATGAACGAAATATCTTTATGTATGATAGTTAAAAATGAAGAAGACTGTTTAAATAATTGTTTATCAAGTGTACATGATTTAGTAGATGAAATAATAATAGTAGATACAGGTTCTACAGATAAAACTATCGATATAGCAAAAAATTATACTGATAAAATATATAAATTTAAATGGATAGATGATTTTTCAAAAGCAAGAAATTATTCATTTTCAAAAGCAACAAAAGAATATATTTTCTGGTTAGATGCAGATGACATAATAGAAGAAAAAGAAAGAGAAAAATTCAAAGAATTCAAAAAAAACATTGATAGTAATATAGATATATATAGAATGAAATATATTTATTCAAAAGATAGCGAAGGAAAACCTACACTAATACAATTAAAAGATAGAATTTACAAAAGAAAAAATAATTATATATGGCATAGTCCAATACACGAATATATTACACCATTTGGTAATATTAAAAATACAGATATTATAATAACACATAATAAACAAGCAATACATGATAAAGAAAGAAACATGAGAATATTTAATAAAATGATAAGAGAAGGATACAAATTTAACATAAGAGAAGAATACTGTTATGCAAGTGAGTTTTTTTATGGAAAAAAATATGAAAAAGCAATAGAATTATATGAAAAATTTAAAGACAAATATATAGTAGATTTTGATAATAATTATTTTTATATAAATTTTGCCCTAATAGATTTAGCAAAATGCTATATAAAAACAAAAAATTATAATAATGCAATTGATACTCTATTAACATATATGAAATTTAATACACCAACCCCTGTATGTTTAAATGAATTAGCTTATATATATACACATCTAGAAAAATATGATATAGCTAATTTCTGGTATAGAACATCATTACTACAAAAAGATAAAGAAAATGACGAATATCAAAAATATTTAACCTTTTTAGGTTTAGGATATACCTGCTACAAACAAAATAACATAGTAGAAGCAATAGAATATAATGAAAGAGCAGGTAAAATATATCCAAATGATGAAACCTATTTAAAAAATAAAAAAATATATGAAAGTAAAAGCATAAAAAATGATTTAAATTAAAAAATCGAACTTTAATTAAAAAGTTCGACTAAATATACATCTGGTGCCGAAGCCAGGACTTGAACCCGGAACCTACTGATTACAAGTCAGTTGCTCTACCAATTGAGCTATTTCGGCATATTTATACATAACAACAAAAATTATAACATAACTAATATTATTTTGTATACTTTTTTAAAAAAATATATCTTAATAAAAGAAAAAAATAGAAAATTAAATAATAAATATTTGGTGCCTCCATCCGGACTTGAACCGGAACTCTATTGCTAGAAATAGATTTTGAGTCTATCGCGTCTACCAATTCCGCCATGGAGGCCTAGAAATAGTATATCATATTTTTTGAAATAATATACTTTTTATTTGAAATAATTTAATTTTCTCTATATTTAGATTTATATAAATCTAAAGTCTCATCTTTTTCATCGCTACTTTTTTCTTTTAATTCTTCAATATTAGGCAAATCATTTAAAGAATTCATACCAAAATAATCTAAAAATTCAGAAGTAGTCGCATACAATATAGGCTTACCAGGTAAATTAGCCCTACCTTCTTCTTTAATTAATCCATGACTAACTAATTTTCTAATTATTTGAGATGTAGATACACCTCTTATCGCATCAACCTGAATTCTAGTAATAGGCTCATTATATGCAATAATCGCAAGTGTTTCAATCGCAGATTGACTAATCTTCTTAGTCTTTTTATCAATTAATAATCTTTGATAATATTCCTTATGTTCATATTTAGTAGTCAGCTTTATCTTATTACCTAAAAAATCAATTCTAAGACCTCTATCTTTATTCAAATACTTTTTCTTTAAACACTCTATTACATTAAGTGTCTCTTCATCATCAATTTGCATAGTTTGACTAATCTGTTCTACATCAAGTCCATCTTCGCCTACTACAAATAATAATCCTTCTAATATAGCTTCTTTTTCTTCCATTATACAGCCTCACAATATATCATAGAAAACTCATTTTGTTGAGTAATCTGTAATTCCTTTTCTTTAGCCATCTCAAGTATCGCAATAAAAGTAGCCACAACATACTCATAAGATGCCTCTTCAAATAAATCAATAAATGATGTTTTAACATTTTTCTTTAACAAAGATTTAATTTCCAATCTTCTTTGCTTAATAGATATACCAGTTTTATTAATCTTAGTCATAACAGGTTTCTTATCTAACTGACTATTTAAAAAATTCTTCATCGCACATACTAAATCATCCATAGTACCTATTTGTTCTCTAGTTTCTTCTTCTAAATAATTACTTCTTTTTTCAGGAATCTTAGTATAAATTTCTGATCTTTTATATGATTTATCCTGCAATATATTACTTATTTCTTTATATGCAGAATACTCTAATAACTTCTGTACTAATTCTTCTCTAGGATCATCAACCTCTTCTTCCTCATTTGGTTCATGCAACAAAATTTTAGATTTAATTTCTAATAATTCACTTGCTATTAAAAGATATTGACTAGTAACTTCTAAATTAAGTTTATATGAATTATTAATTACTTCCATATACTCTTTAGTAATTATATCAATCTCAATATCCATTATATCCATTTTTTTAGTTTTAATCAAATGTAATAATAAATCAAGAGGACCCTGAAAGTCATTAACACTAAACTCTATATCCATTATATCAACCTACTTATCCAATTATTTAATTCTAAATTTATAACCATTAATATTATATTATATTTTCATAATAACACCAATATAATATTACATCAAGATAAATCATAAGAAAACAAATATCATAAATTATATAACAAATTAAAATAACCAATTGTTATTCCCATAAACAATATAACTATAATTATTGTAATAATAAATCTTTTATTTTTTTTAATTATATCATTTATTATCATCTTATCCCCTCTAGTATTATTTTAAATAAATAATAGCATTATATTTACATAAAATCAAGGAACAAAAAAACATATACAAATATACTAATATAATTAATTAACATAAATATATATAACAAAAAGATATTTCACTTATTCAATAAAACATCTCTATATTATTAATTACCAGTAGATCCAAAACCACCCATTCTCTCACCAGTTGAAATATCATTATCTACTTTTAAATATTTTGAAAATACACCTTGACCTATTTTATCCCCTTTTTTTATAACAATATCCTCATCATTAAAATTATAAAATGCAAAAAAAATATGTCCATCATTATCTTTATTTTCAAAATAATCTGAATCAATCAAACCTACTGAATTAGCTAATACTAATCCTTTTTTAGGTCCACTACTTCTATTAATTAAAAATAAACATTCATCATCATTCATATATACCTTTAATCCAGTAGACACTAAAGTAGGCTTATCTCCTAACTTGAATGGATGTATTTTTATATCTTCTGCTGCCTCTATATCATAACCGGCAGAGTTTAATGTAGACCTTATTGGTAAGTTAATATTTTTATCTTCATATCCTTTTACAATCATAAATCCTCTTTGCATTCTCTTCTCCTTTATATTTTTATATTTATTTTCATTTTAAATCATTATTTATTTTATCAGAAAAACCGCATTCATGACAACAATCAGATTTAATATTAAATTCAGCATATAAAATATTATCATATATAAATTTAACAATTTCTTCCATTTCTTCTAAATTATGTTCCATATCTAAAACTTCAACATATGATATACATCCACCATTAGATATTGGTTGAAATTGACTTTCAAACTTAAACTTAGCAAATGCATCTATCTTTTCGCAAGCATCAACATGATAACTATTTGTATAATATCCTTTATCTGTTACATCTTTTATAATTCCAAATCTTTCCTTATCAATTTTAGCAAACTTATAACATAAACTCTCAGAAGGAGTACCATATAAAACAAAACCTAAATTAGTCTCCTTCTTCCATTGATCACATTTATCTCTTAAATAATGCATCAATCTTAATGCAAAATCTTTCCCATCTTTCATAGTATGAGATTGTCCTTTAACAAGCATTGTAGTTTCATATATTCCAATATATCCTAAAGATAATGTAGAATATGGACTATTTAAAAACTCGTCTATTTTTTCTCCTTCATCTAATCTAACAATTGCACCATATTGCCAATGAATTGGTGATATATCAGATAATGTTCCAAGTAATGCTTCATGTCTACATAATAATGCTTCTTTACACAATTCCAATCTCTCATCTAATAATTTCCAAAATTTATCTTCATCCTTTCCTGATATAATTCCAATTTGAGGTAAATTAATTGATACAACACCTTGATTAAATCTTCCTTCAAATTTATAATTACCTTCTTTATCTTTCCAAGCAGGCAAAAAACTTCTACAACCCATTGGTGAAAATACATTACCTTCATAATTTTTTCTCATCTCTTTAGCACTTATATAATCAGGATAGATACGTTTAGAAGAACATTTTATCGCAAGTTTAGTCAAATAATCATATTTTCCACCATTTAAACTATTATTTTCATCTAAAACATATACAAGTTTTGGAAAAGAAGGAGTAACATAAATACCTTTCTCATTTTTCATACCCTCATATCTTTGTTTAATTACCTCTTCAAATATCATAGCATTTTCTTTTATATAAGGATCATCATCTTTTAAATGCATAAACAATGTAACAAAAGAGGATTGACCATTTGTAGTCATTAAAGTATTAATTTGATATTGTAATATCCTAACACCATTCTTTATCTCATCTTCTAATCTATCATCAACTATTTTTTTTAATTCTTCTTTTGATATGTTTTCATAAATATCTTTAATATATTTTTCAATCTGTTTTCTTGATTTAGAAACATATTTACCTAAATGAGATAAATCAACAGATTGTCCACCATATTGATTAGATGCAACAACAGCAACAATTTGAGTTGTTACGATACACGCAACAAGAAATGATTTAGGAGATTCTATCATTTTACCATTAATAACTGTTCCATTATCTAACATATCTCCAATATTAATTAAACAACAATTAAATATAGGTTGTACAAAATAATCTGCATCATGAAAATATAAAACACCTTCATCATGAGCAATAGATATTTTTTCAGGTAATAATATTCTTCTAGTTAAATTTCTTGAAACCTCTCCAGCTATATAATCTCTTTGTGAAGAAGCAAGAGTTATATTCTTATTAAAGTTATTATCGTTTAATTCCTTATTAGTATTTTTTATTATACTAAGTATTGACTCATCAGTAGTATTAGACTTTCTAACAAGCGCTCTAGTATATCTATATGTAATATAAGCTCTAGCTAAATTATATTTTTCTAAAGACATTATTTTATTTTCTATTAAATCTTGTATATCCTCAACAAGTATTCTCTTCTTATGTTGTCCTTGTATATATCTAATAATATTATCTATTTGTCTATCAGATACTCTATCATCTTCATCTACTTCAGCATTTGCTTTACTTAAAGCAATTCTTATTTTATCATCATCAAAATCAACAATTTTACCATCTCTTTTAATAACTTTCATAATATTATCCCTTTCTTTTTTATATCATACAAAGTTATAATATAATTTTTTCAAGTATTTTTCAGTTGCAACCGCAACAAATTTATAATATAATTTTTTTAAGTTTTAAGAGGTGTTTATTTTATGATAAATAATAACAAAATATATAATAATATAGATAATGTCAATCTAAAAAAAGTAATGACAACTTTACACTCATCAACATATAATTATACAAACGGACAAACTATTGCATATCAACTTACTAATAGAGACATAATAGGCATAATAGAACAAGGAAACGCAACCGTAATAAGAGTTGGATATGATGGAGAAAAAAGTCTAGTTGACAACCTAACAACAGGAGATGTATTTTTATCAAGATTCTACTCATCTATAAATAGTGAAATAATAGTAGTATCTATTAAAAAAACAACAGTTACTTTTATAGAATATGAAGAATTACTAAAAAAAAGCCAAACAAGTACAAATGCATATATATTATTAAATAACATATTAAATGTTATAAATACTATGATAGAAAACAAAAATGAAAGAATAAACTTACTTACAACCAAAACAATAAGAAATAAATTATTATCATATTTTTCAATGTTATCAAGACAATATAATTCTAAATCATTTAATTTACAAATATCATATACAGATTTAGCAGATTATCTAGGTATAGATAGATCAGCCCTAATGAGAGAATTTAAAAATCTAAAAGATGAAGGAATAATAAAAGAAATAAATAAAAAAATAACAATACTTACAGAAAGTTCTAAAAAGTAATAATAAATATACAAAACATATAAATATATATTAATATAAAATTATATAACTATATTGATTAAATATTTATTTAGTGTAAAATATAACATGTGTGGTGATAAGTATGGTTGATATAATACTAAATTATTTAAAAGAAAAAGGAAAAACAGTACCAATAAAAGTAATAAAAAAAGATTTAAACATAAAAGGTGAATTATCAAATGAATTATTTCTAAAATCAATTAATAAACTTGAAATTAATTCTCAAGTTTATTTTAATGAACAAAAAGAAGAATTAAGTATTATAAATAAAAATAGTAATTATAAAGTATCTACTGCAATTCTTAATAGTAATAATGAGCTTTATTTTAAATCAAATAATCAAAAATATATACCAAATACAAAAGATACAAAAGGTATATTAAATAATGATTTAGTATTAATTTCAACATACAATAATAATTTATGTAAAATAATAAAAATTATTAAAAGATATAAAGATAAAATAATATGTATATATATGAATGGCACACTAATACCTTATGGAGTAAATATTCCATATTCTATTAAACTAAACCAAAATATAAAAAAAATACCAGATTATTCAGCAATAATAATAGAATTAAATAAAGATTTAACAAATAAAAACACTCTATACTGCAATTTAATAGATATAATAAAATATAATAATGAACCTAATTTTGAAGAAAAAATAATCGCAACATATCTCAATTTTCCATTAACCTTTTCTTTAGATGCATTAAAAGAGGCAGAAAAAATAAATGACAAAATAGATCAAAAAGAAATAGATAAAAGACTTGATCTAAGAGATAATCTTATTTTTACAATAGATTGTGATAATACAAAAGACATGGATGATGCAATATCAATCAAAAGAAAAGATAATGGTCATTATGAATTAGGCGTTCACATAGCTCATGTATCTCATTATATTCGTCCAAATTCTTTATTATGGAAAGAAGCATACGAAAGAGGAACAAGTGTATATATGCCAAATTCAGTTCTTCCAATGTTACCACAAAAACTATCAAATGATATTTGTTCATTAAACCCAAATAAAGATAGACTCACTTTATCAACCATAATGGATATAGATGAAAATGGAAACTTAGTAGATTACATAATAATCCCAAGTATAATTAATTCTAAAAGAAAAATGAAATATAGCGAAGTAAATGAATTATTAGAAAACAACAATAATAATTCAAACTTCTCAAAAGAAGAAATAAACTCATTAAAAACAATGTATGAACTAAGTAAAAAAATAGAAAAATTAAAAGATAAAAGAGGATGCATATCTTTTTCAAGTAACGAATTAGAAATAATATATGATGATAAAAACAATCCAATAAAATTTAAAAAAAGAGATTCTAAAGCAGCAGAAAAACTAATAGAAAATTTCATGATATATGCAAATGAATCAGTTGCTAAAATGTACTCATGGATGCCATTTATTTATAGAATACATGATATACCTAATCAAGATAAATTAAATGCAATTCTAGAATACATTAACACTAATATAGAACCTATACCTATAATAAATAATATTAGTAATAGATACTTACAAAATGTATTAAAAAGTATAAATAATAAAGATAACTATGAAATAATATCTAATTTAATTTTACCAAGTATGTCTAAAGCACTTTTTTCATCAAATAATATAGGACATTTTGGATTAGCACTAGAAGAATATAGTCAATCAACTTCCCCAATAAGAAGATTCAATGACTTATATGTACAACACTTAATAGAAATATCTAACATAATTGATAAAGTAAATTGTAATGATTTAGAAAAGGAAATAAATAAAATATCCATTCAATGTTCAAAACAAGAACAAAAAGCAGAAAAAGCAGAAAAAATGGCAAATAATGTAGAAATGGCAAAATATATGAAAAAACATATAGGAGAAGAAATGAATGGAACAATATTATATATATCACAATCAAACATAACAGTAAGAGTAGACAACAATGTAACAGGTTTCATTTCAGTATATAATAATCCTAATTTATACAATGATAAAATAAATATAGGAGATAGAATAAAAGTAAAGGTTGTAGATGCCTCTCCATTAATGGGTTTAATATCATTTGACTATATAGAAAAAATTAAAGATAAAAAACAAAACAAAATAAAAGCAAAGAAAAAATTGTCATAATATTTGACAATTTTTTTATATAAATTA
Organism: uncultured Erysipelotrichaceae bacterium; assembly: GCA_902803795.1. GTDB lineage: Bacteria > Bacillota_I > Bacilli_A > RF39 > UBA660 > RUG14903. Next base: position 12,459 of record CADCRC010000006.1, read on the forward strand.
AATTATTGTAATTGTACAGCCTTAGCTGGATTACAAGTATTAGTATTACTATCATAAATTGGTAAATCACTAGAACATACACAATTAGGATAAATTCCAGTACTACCAGATGGACACATTATTTTCTTATCACATGTATTTGTAGTTGCATTATATTCAGTAGTAGGATCAGAACATACACATTCAGGATAAGTTCCACTACTTCCACCAGGACAAGTACTATCCGCAACTTTTCCACCATCAGCAGTTTCATTAGTTTTAACATTAGGTCCTTCTTGTGAAATAATTATACTACCCGTATAAGTTTGTTTATTATAAGTAATTGTATACTGATAATTACCAGCCTTAGTTGTATCAACTGTAGTTAAATCAATAGTAGTATTATTTAATATTTCTTCAGATAATGTTTCCTGTACATAACTAGAAATATTCTTACTTAATGCAGATCCAACCTTAAATTCTAAATTTTTTAATGTAAAGGTTGCAGCAGGAAGTTCTTTTTCTTTAACAACAACAGTACCAGTAAATGTTTTTTTCTTATAAATTATCTTATAAGTATAAGTACCTATTTCATTAATATTAATAGTAGAAGTATCCAATTTTAAAGCATTAATAGTACTTATATCAACATTATTAGGATTTTCTAAATAATCTCTAACATCTAAAGATAAAGCAGTATTTTGAGTTTGAGTAATATTTTTTAAAATAATCTCATTTGTTCTAGATTGAGCTACTTTCTTCTGAGAAATACTAATACTATACTTTTTATTAATTTCAGTATTTAATGGAGCATTAACTCTAATAGAAGAACCCGCACCAATTAATACAACACCCCAAACACAAAGTGATGTAACAACAAACTTTCTTTCTTTTTCATTAAAATGAAAACTTTTAAAACTAAAACTCTTAATACTAGGCTTTTTCATACAATCATCCCTACCTTTATATAATTAATTTTACTATATTTTGTAAAATATACAACAATTTTACAAAAAATATTTATATATTTTACAAATATAATGTAAAAAATAAACAACTGTTTTTTTTATTAAAACTAATTTATTGATAAATATAAACATTTTACAAGAATTAAAATTTTATAAATATTTTTCTAAAAATATTAAATTAAAAATAATAATACATTCAATTTAACAAATTGACCTATTAATATTTCTAAATATTCCAAATTCAAGTATATAAATTACTAAATTTATAAAATTCATGAATTTGTAAAAAAAAATGTTATTTGATATAGTATCGATTACTGAAAGGAGGTTCAGTATGAAAAAAATATTTTGTTTTGTATTTTTATTAATTTTAATTGCTATATCATGTACAACAGTTCATGCATCAAATGAATTCTATGAAGCAGAAAGATTATCAATAAATATGTGGTTTAATAAACAAAAACAAGGAGATCAAGCAATATGGTATATGCCTGCAAAATTTATAAGAAATTCTTATGATAATACTGCATCTTATTGCTTAGAACCTTTTGGAACATTTAGCAATAACTCAAATTATGAATTTGTAGATGTCCCAAATAATTTAACACATGAACAAGCACATAAAATAGCAGAAATAGCACATTTTGGTTACGGATATCCTGGACATAATGAAGATAAATGGTATGCAATAACACAACTAATGATATGGGAAATATCAAATCCAAATGACACATTTTATCTAAGCACTGCTTCAGAAGGAAAACAAAGAGTAGATGCATTTCAAGATGAAAGACAAGAAATTCTAAATCAAATAAATAATTATGAAACACTTCCATCTTTTGTAGAAAAAACATATCAATTTGTAGAAGGAGAAGAATTAGTATTTAATGATACAAACAATGTATTAGATGACTTTGAAGTAACAACAGAAAATGCAACAATAAAAAATAATATTTTAACAGTAGATAAATATGTACCAAACGTAAATACAACAATACACTTAACAAAAACTATAAATGTATATAATAAACCATATATATTTTATCAAACAACAAATGGTCAAAATTTAATAGAATTGGGAGACCTAGAAACACTAGGTACACAAATACTAGTAAACGTCAAAAAAACATCTGTTACTTTAACAAAAGTTGATTTAGAAACAAACACATCAAAGTCACAAGGAGAAGCATCATTAATAGGCGCAAAATATGGAATATATAACCAAAATAATGAACAAATAAAAGAAGTCATATTTGATGAGAGTCTAACATATACAATCGAAAATCTAAAATATGGAAAATATTATATAAAAGAATTAGAAGCACCTAAAGGATATAAACTAAATAATGAAATATATGAATTTGAATTATCAGAAAATACTACAACTACTTCAATAGTATTAAAAGATGAAGTTATAAAAAAGAAAATAATAATAAATAAAAAATATGGTGAAAATGATAATTTACTCAATGAACCAAATATATTATTTAACATCTATGATAATAAAAACAATCTAATAACATCTATAACTACAGATATAGATGGTGTCGCAATAATTGATCTACCATATGGTAAATATAAAATAACTCAAGTAAATACAACAGAAGGATATGATAAAATAGATGACTATTATATTGAAGTAAATGATGAAATAGATAAAAAATTAAATCTAATAGATTATAAAACACAAGTTCCTGACACAAGTGCAAAAAAAATATCATTATTTAAATATATTTTATACATATTAAATATATTACTAAATATATGAAAAAACTAACAATAATATTTATAACAATAACAATAATAATTATTTTATTAAATACAACTTTAACTATAGATAGTCAAAACAAAATAATATCAATAGATATTAATAATATAAATAACAACTATAATAAAAAAGAAATAAAAAAAGCAAACAACATAAATACAAATAATAATAATATAGAATTACCAATAGGTAAATTAATTATAAAAAAAATAAATATTAATAATAATCTATATGATATAAATAGTAAACTAAATGATATAAAATATAATATTATGATAAATAAATCAAGTATTCTACCAGATAAAGATAATAGTATAATGATATTACAAGCTCATTCAGGTAATAGTAATATTTCATATTTTAATAGATTAAATGAATTAGAAAAAAATGATGAAATAAATTTAATAATAAATAACATAGACTACAAATACATTGTTTATAAAATATATGAAGCAAAAAAAGATTATACTATAGAATATAATCAAATTAACAATGAAAAATTATTAATTTTAACAACTTGTTCAACGAATGATAAAACAAAGCAATTAATTATATATACAAAACAAAAATAAAGATTCTAAATGATATGACCCACATTTGGGAAATATATCAGTTTTAGAATCTTTTTATTTATTTTAATATTTCAATTGCTCTTTTTAGTACTAAATCTTCCACGCTATCATTATCAGAAATATCAACTTCTTCATCAGGTTTAACTCCAACTTGATTTATTTCTTTTCCTTTTGAAGTCAAGAATCTCGCAACAGGTAATTTAACATATGAACCAGTAGATAATTTATCTATCTTATATAACAAACCATTACCTTCAGAAACATTTCCAACAATGATTGCTCCATACTCATCTTTCAAAGTAGAAGCTAGTACTTCAGAAATAGAAGAACTACACCAATTTTGTAATACTACAATAGAATAATTACGTTTTTCTTTTGTAGTATCTTTAACTATCTTTTTATTATTAGATGAATCAACTAATTGATAAATATTACTATTCTTTTCTAAAAATAATTCAGCAATCTTACTCATTTGATCAACATGTCCACCCTGATTAGATCTTAAATCAATAATTAAGGATGTCATACCTAAATTTTCTAATCTTTCAAGTTCTTCTTTAAATTCCTTATAAACATTCTTAGAAAAAGAAATAATCTTAATACAACCTAAGTTTTCATCTATCATATAACTTTCAATAGCAGATAACTTGATTTTACTTCTAGTTATTTCAAAATTTATAATTTCTTCTCCTCTCTTAATTTCAAGAAATAAAACAGTTCCCGAATCACCTCTCATAAATAATGAAACATCTTCCATCTCAAGTTCATTTGTTGAAACACCATCCACTTTGGTAATAATATCACCTATTTGTAATCCAGCATCTTGAGCAGGAGAATTATTATAAACATCAACAATTATAGGATATTCTTCTTTATATGAAACAAGTGTTCCAACACCATCATAAACTCTTTCGATTGACTCTAAATATTCAGAATATTCAGACTTATTAAAATATGCAGCCTTATAATCATTAGCATTTTTAACCATACCTTTAACTGCCCCATTAATAAGTTTTTTACTAGTAGTATTACTATAATTATTATTAATTATTTTATTATAAACATCAAAAACATCAGAAAAATCTCTACTAAAATATTGACTACTAGATGAATAAGTTGTAATAGTTCCAAGTAAAGCCCCTAGTAAAACTGATATTAACGCAACAATAACCATATCTAAAATAGAAAACCTTCTTTTTTCTTCAATTATATTAATTTCTTCTTTATCTTTTAATTCAGGAATTTCCTGATTATATTTATGAAGAAATCCACTTATTTTTCTCTTTTTCATAAACTATCACCAAATAAATAATAACACACATTTAAGATTTTAATTAAAATAAATAACAACAAAAAATAAAAAAGACATTATTTTATGTCTTAATCATTAAATACACTAAGTATTTCAGAATAATCAGTCTTTGATTCAACTAATTTACCATCAACTATTTTCATCATAGTAGTCCCATTAACTTCTATATCAGAAGCATTCTCAACCTTATCATTATAATTTTCTGATTTAATATACTTATTAAACCCGTTAGAATAATCAACTGTATAAACTGCTTTATTATCATCTTTATCTTTATAAGTACTAATTACATTAGTAATTTCACTTTTTAACTCTTCATCAGATCCATCATAAAACAAAACATAATATTCAGATTCAGGTTTATTAAAAGTCTCTCCAGCAAGTATTTCCTGATATGAAATAATTCCTTCAGGAACAGTAGTATTTTTTATATATTCAACACTACCATTATTAGTAACTCTAACTGTAATAAAATATAAAACAGCAATTATAATAGATAATACAACCAATGTTATAACTGCACCCTTAATATTACTTTTTGCATCAGAACTACTATAGCCTTTATTAACAAAACTACCTTTATCAACATTTTTTGTGGATACTTTTTTATTAGATACTTCAACTCCATTAATATTTCTTTTTTTGTTTTTTTTCTTCTTATTTGTCTCTTTCATATATATCACCATACTTAGTATATCATTATTAAAAAAATATGTAAAACAAATTAAATTTTTCTATCTACTAATTCATTTTTAAAATATTCAATACTAATTTTTAATCCCTCATCTAAATCAATAACTGGCTCCCAATTAAGTTTTTCTTTTGCCAAACTTATATCAGGTTTTCTTTTTGCAGGATCATCACCAGGTAACTCTCTATAAATAATTTTACTTTTAGAATTAGTAAGTTTAATAACTTTCTCAGCAAGTTCTAACATAGTAAACTCACCAGGATTTCCTAAATTAACAGGTCCATAAAAATTAGCATCAGAATTCATCATACAAATTATTCCATCAATTAAATCAGAAACATAACAAAAACTTCTAGTTTGTTTACCATCTCCAAATATTGTAATATTTTTATTTAATAAAGCTTCAACAATAAAATTTGAAACAACTCTACCATCATTAATATCCATATTTATACCATAAGTGTTAAAAATACGAATTATTTTTATTTTTGCATTAAATTCCCTATTGTAATCAAACATCAAAGATTCAGCAACCCTTTTTCCTTCATCATAACAAGAACGAACACCTATAGGATTAACATTGCCTTTATATGTTTCTATTTGAGGATGAACACAAGGATCACCATAAACTTCACTTGTACTAAATTGCAAAATTGTAGCATCATTTTTTAAAGCTAATTCTAATAAATTAATGATTCCAATTACACATACTTTAGTAGTATATGTAGGCGATTTTTGATAAGCATAAGGACTTGCAGGACAAGCAGCATTATATATTTGATCAATATCTTTAATTTTAAATAAGTCCTCTTTTTTAGTAACATCACCCTCAATAAATTCAAAATTCTCTTCTTTCAGTAAACATCTAATATTCTTTCTTCTTCCAGTATAAAGATTATCAAAACAAATAACATAATCACCACACTCAACTAACTTCTTACATAAGTTACTTCCTAAAAAACCAGCTCCACCAGCTACTAAAATTCTTTTCATTTAACAAATTCTCCTTTTTAACAAAAAACCTACTCATCATTACTTATACTTAACTATACAATATAAAGCTCTAATACCATCCTTAAAATTTATTTTCTTTCCTTCCTCTTTAGTTCTAGGATAATAATGAATTGGAACTTCTATCAATTTTAATTTATTATGAGAAACTTTAGCTGTTATTTCAGGTTCAAAACCAAATCTCTTTTCTTTAATATCAATATTTCTTATGAAATCACCTCTAAAAGCTTTATAACATGTTTCCATATCAGTAACATTTAGTCCAGTCATAAAATTAGATAATTTTGTAAGTATTTTATTAGCTAATTGATTCTGTTTATATCCTTTATATTCATTTTTTAAAAATCTAGAACCATAACAAACATCACAGACACCATCAAAAATAGGTTTTACAACACTTGGAATCTCATCAATATCATATTCAAAATCAGCATCTTGAATTATTACAACATCACCATTTGTTTCTTTAAATCCAGTAGATAAACCAGCACCTTTTCCCATATTAACGTCATGATAAAGAATTTTATCAGCAAATTTAGAACCTTTTTCTTTTAAAATTTTTCTAGTTCCATCAGTTGAAAAATCATCAACAACAATTATTTCTATATCAGTATTTTTAATTTTTATTTTTTTTAATTTTTTTAAAACATCAATTATTAAATTTTTTTCATTATAAACAGGCACAACTATAGATAATTTATTTTTTTTCATAATAACCTCTTTCACAAATATATTAATTATTTACAAACATTTCCTTAGTAATAATAACAGGTTCTATACCAAATTCATCATAACAATAACCTAAAGAATTGCATACTTGTAATTCATATTCATCATTATCATTAAAATCTAATTCCATAGATATAACAATTTCTTTACTTATTTCAATATTTTTTTCTAAGCCATAATTTATATCAGTCTTGTTTTTATCTGTAATATATAACATTTCATAATCATTATTTAAAATAGATTTACCAGTATTTTTTATAATAAAATCAAATCTATAAACACCATTATTATTATCTAAATTAGAAATATTATACTCTATTTTTGTTTTAATTGCATCTTTATTACTAGTAAAATAATAAATAGGAGTTGAATTATTATTAGATATTAATTCCACATAACCATTCTTATTTAAACTATCAAACAAATATTTATCTCTTCCCATTCCATGAGATATCAATATATAACATTTCTTCTCATTAGAAATATTATCTATATCCATTTTACTAACATATTCTACATTTATTTTATCTCTCTCTTTTTTATTAACTGCACTACTAGAATAAATAATCTTAGACTTATTAATTTTTTTAGTTTTATACCCCATTCTATACTGAAAATATGGAACAGCATGATAATATACAAACAAAGCCTCATCATCTTTTATATTATCTTTAATATATTTTATATTAGGTTTTAATTCTTCTCCAGAAATAATTACATTATCCTTATTTAAATAATATTTAGTACCACAATTAATACTTTGTATAAATATAAAACAAATAAATATTATTATAGAAAACTTAGATATAGAATTATCATTAATAAAATTATTTAAAAAATTAAAAATTAATATTATAATAATTGGATAAATAAAAATCCACATTCTATCAACTATAGGATATTTACCTAAATATGAAGCAGCTAAAGCTAAAAACAAATTAATAGCTATAATTATAATATACTTATTTTTTTTCATAATTCCTTCAACTAAAGAAATCAATGACAATACAATAAAAATATATTTATTATTTTGAAATCTATCAAATAATGAACCAAGCATCATAAAAAACTTATTAACATCATTCAAATTCTTAGGTATTAAAGGAAATTTTGAATCAATCCAAAAATTAACCATCTTATCATCAGTCGCAACAGACCTTAAATACGTGAAATAATAAAACACAAAAATAATTAAAACAAATAAACCATAAAATAATATTTTCTTTGATTTTTCTTTTTTATTATTTAATATAGAAGTAATAAATTCATAAATATAAATCGATCCAATAGTAAACAATGAAGGATTAGAACAAGTAATAATTAAAGAATATATTAAAGAAACTTTAAACAGAGAAATTTTATTATTATTATACAAATAATAAATATAAATAATTAATAATATACATAAAGAATCAAAAATATAAACTTTAAATTCATTAGAATAACGTAACATAATTTCCAAAGTTGAAATAAATGCAGCAGGCATAATTGGATATTTATCATTAAAAATTTTTTTTGATATAAAAAAAGTTAAAATAATAATTCCAATATAAGAAATAAAAGAAACTAATCTTAATATAATCTCAGAATTACCTAAAACAATAGTAAGTAACTTAACTAAATAAATATATGTTATAGGAGCAGATTGAGTCCATTCAAACGGAGTTCTAACAAGATTAAATAAACTTCTAGTACTAAAAGAATAAGCAAACATTGCCTCATCTACCCATAAACTCCTATTTACTATAAAATTCATGTAAAAACTAGCAATAAAACCAAATAATATAATAAATAGTCCTATTATAAAAATAATCTTATTTATAAGAATCTTTTTGTTTTTCATATTACACACCAAAATAAAAATTATTATTTCTTTTCTTCTAAAAACATCTTTCTTGTAATAAAATTAAAGACCATAACTATAGCAGTAGCCATTATTTTTACAAGCATTGCATTCCATCCAATCTTCTGATAGAAAATAAATATTAATAATTCATTTATTCCAAAACCAATTATAGCAAACACAACAAATTCAATAAATCTTCTTTCCTTAGATTTATTTTTATTAACTTTAAAAACATATTTACAACTAGCCCAATAATTATAAATAATAGATACACTAAATGCAACAATATTACCAATTAAAGGATTAATATTAACAAATTTATATAAAATAAAATATATAGTCCAATCAATAATAGTCGCAATA
>CADCRC010000007.1 GCA_902803795.1 uncultured Erysipelotrichaceae bacterium
ATGGTTTATTCTAAAATTAAACCTTTATCTGTTAAATATGGTATAGGAGATAAGGAATATGATGATGAAGGAAGGACAATTACTTTAGAGTTTAATGATTTTTATCTTGTTACATGTTATGTTCCTAATATAAAAAGAGATTTAAGTCGTATGGATTCACGTATGAGATTTGAAGATTTGATTAGAAAATATTTATTAGATTTAAATAGTAAAAAGAATGTTATTTATTGCGGTGATTTAAATGTAGCTCATGAAGAAATTGATATAAAGAATGCTAAAGCTAATATTGGTAATGCTGGATTTACTTATGAAGAAAGAGATAAAATGAGTAAATTGTTAGATAGTGGATTTATAGATACATTTAGATATTTTAATCCTGATGTTGAAAAATATTCTTGGTGGAGTTATATTGGAAAGGCGAGAGAAAAGAATATTGGTTGGAGGATAGATTATTTTATTACTAATTCTTCAAATATAGATAATATTAAAGAAACATATATTTATGATGAAGTATTTGGTAGTGATCATTGTCCAATAGGTATTGTTACAGAAAATAGGTGAGGGTATGTTTAATATAGGTGATATAGTTTATTTTGAAAAAAATGATAAAAGTGAGAAAAAAAATAATTATAAGATTAAACCATGTGTTGTTATATTAGAAAAAGAAGATGATTTATATTATATTCCAATATCTTCTGATATGGATAAATATAATAAGAAACGAGATAGATGTATATTATTGTCTGATAATATCTTTTATCCTAATAGAACATCTTTTATTGATATAGATAATATTAATAAGAATAAAGTATATAATGCAACTTATACATATATTTCTTTATATAATGATTTTATTGTGGATTTAAGTAATAGTTTGAGTGATTATTTTGAATCAATTGATGAAATGGAGAATAGTGCTAAAGATAAAAGTAAAGTTTTAACTAAAAGGTGATTTATGGATTTAAAATTTTTAGGTAGAGGTTCAGCTTTTAATGTATTAGAAGGTAATACTAGTTGTTATTTTATTGAAAAAGATGAGTTATTTTTAATTGATTGTGGTGAGAATGTATTTAATTGTTTAATTAAAAAAAAATTATTAGACAAAGTGAAATGTGTTAATTTATTTATTACTCATACTCATTCAGATCATATAGGTAGTGTTGGAAGTTTATCTGCTTATTTATATTATAGTATGCAGATTCCTTTAAATATTATTTATAAGGATAATACTCATAAGAAGGTAATAGAGAGAGTATTTAGTGCTTTTGGATCTAATTTAGAACATATTGTTTTTATTAAATATAATTATTTTGATAATAAATATACATGTTTTAATAATATTAGATATATTGCTACTAGACATTGTGATAATATGCATTGTTATGGTATTAAATTTAATTGTAATAGTGGAGTAATTTATTATAGCGGAGATAGTTGTGATACTAAAAATATTGAAGATATTATTAAAATTAATAAGAAAATTGATAAAATATATGTTGATGTTACTAGTTTAGATTATAAAAATAATACTCATTTATATATTGGAATGCTTGCTAAAGTAATACCTTTTTATTTAAAAGATAAAATATATTGTATGCATATTAATAATAATGATTGTATTGATTTAATTAATAAATTAGGCTTTAAGGTGGTTAGTTTAGATGATTGATATAATAATACCTATTTATAATGGTCATGATACTATAAAAAGATGTTTGGATAGTATTAAAATGCAGATTAATATGCCTGTATTTAAAGTTACTTTAGTTAATGATTTTGATGGAACATCTTATAGTGATGATATAGATAGTTATCATAGTTATTTTGATATAGTTGAGATAAATACAAATAAAAATGTAGGACCTGGGCAGGCTAGAGAATATGGTATTTGCCATACTAATTATCCATATATAATATTTATTGATTGTGATGATTATTTTTATGATGAGTATTCTGTTAGTAAATTATTTGAGCATAAATTTTATGATTTAGTTGTATCATATTTTGAATATCATAGAGATGATGAAGTTATTATTAAAAAAAATAATTTGGTATGGTTGCATGGAAAAATGTATAAAAGAGAATATCTTGAAAAAGAAAATATACATTTTAATGATACTCGTGCTAATGAAGATAATGGATTTAATAGGTTAATATATTTAGGACCTTCAAATATTAAATACATTTTTGATTTAACTTATGTATATTATGATAATAAGAATTCTATTACTAGAAAAAAAAATAGAGAATATAAATTTAGTGGATTAGAGTGGTATTCTTATAATATTAATTGGGCTTGTGAAGAAGCATTTAATAGAGGATATGATATAAATAAAATACAGGAGTCATTATTAGGTTTTCTTGTTTCTATGTATTATTATTATTTTGAATTAAAAGATGATTTTGAAGTAGATAAGATAATAGAGTGGTGTATAAATCCGTATAAATTATTTGAAAAAGTTAAAAGTGATGATAGTAGCATGTTATATGATATATTTATAAATTCTAAAAAATATGATGAACATTATAGAAAATTAAAAATAGTATTTGAATTTAGTTTTCAAGAATTCCTTGATAAAATAAAAAAGATATCTTATTTATTATAAGTATATCTTTTTCTATATGTATATGGTTTTATTTCTTCTTTATTATTATTATTATTATTATTATTATTTTGTAATTTTTTAAAGTCAGATGATATTCTTAATTTACGTAATACTCTTGCTTCTATTTGTCTTATTCTTTCTCTTGTTACTTCTAGTTCGTTTCCAATAATTTCAAGTGTTGTTTCACCTGTTTTTAAATTTTTTTCATGGTTTTCTATATTATATAATTGTTTTATTTTATAGATTTTTTCTTCAGGTATATCTTTTATGTTGTTTAATAGTATTATTATTTCTTGATTATTTAAATTTATATATTCTTTTATTATTTCTTTTGTTATTTCATTATTTTCTTTATAATATAAATCAATATAGTATAAATCATTGCTTTTAATGAATTGTCTTAATTTTTTTATTGCTTCTTTTTTTTGTATATATATATCTTTAGTATTTTCTTCACTAAAAATCTTTTTTTGACCTTTTGGTATTTTTTTGTTTTCATTTCTATATGTTATATATGATAAAGTTTTAGCAAGTAATTCATCATTAATAGGAAAACCAAATCTTCTTTTTATAATATATTTTTCTATAATTTTTAAATTTGATTCATCTATCATATTTTCTATTTGTTTTGAATACATTTCATCTATTACTATTTCTTCTGGATCATTAGTTTCTGATTGTATAAAATCTCCAATTGTTGCTTCATTATCTTCGTCAGATATAGCTATTTTTTGATCTAAACTTATTATTGTTTCATAATTTTGAAGTACGAATTTTACTCTTTTTATTCTTTCTTGTAATAAAAATTCTTTTTGTTTTTTATTATATTTTATGCCATTTGTGTTTATACTTTCTCCTATTTCTTCTTCAAAAATTTTTGTTACTATTGTTTCAATACTTTGTTTTTTACCTGTTGCTTCTTCAATATCATTTTTATATTTTTTATATTTTCTTATATCACTATAAATATATACTGGTAGTCTTACCACTCTTGATGTTTCTTCAATACCACGTTTTATAGATTGTTTTATCCACCATGTAGCATATGTTGATAATTTATATCCTTTATCTGGATCGAATTTTTCTATTGATTTCATTAATCCCATATTTCCATATTGTATTAAATCTAGTAAATCTAATCCATTATTTATATATCTTTTAGCTATAGAGACTACTAATTTAAGATTATGTGAAACTATTTCATTTTTTATTTCTTTTTTCTCTTCTTCGCTTGATGCATTTTGTAATTTTTTAAATGCTTCTTTTTCTTCTTCTTCACTATATAATTTTATTGATCCAATTTCTGTTAAATAGTGTTTTAGAATATCTAAATTTGATGGTGATTGCATATTATGGAAATCTTCATATTTTGTTAGAATTGTTATGTTGTTTTCTAGGAAGAATGCTTCTAGTATATCTTGTATTTCACTTTTTTTTGGAATACTTTCATAATTTACTGTTTTTTTATTATTTAAGTCTAATTGTCTATTTAATTCTTCTTCTATAATCTTATTTTTTGATAATTCAATTATATCATTTTGATTCAAGAATTTTTTTCCGTTTTCTTTTTTATATTTTTTTATTAATAATTCTATTATATTTGTATCTATCATATTACCAACCCCTTTTAATTAATACTTTTTCTTGTGAATTATCTGATAACTCTTCTACAGTTTTACTTTGTCTTATTTTCCTAAATGCATTCTCTTTTAGTTGTCTTATTCTTTCTTTTGATACTCCTAGTTCTTTTGATAATATATTTAGTGTTACACATGATTTCGTGTTTTTATATTTTTCTATAATATCTATAATTTCTATATCGTATCTTTTCTTTAATTTGTTTTTTACTTCTTTTGATATATTCTGCATATTATTTATTAATATTTCTATTTCATTTTTATTTAATTCATATTTTTTTAATATTTCTATTTCATTTTTATTTGGATTTTTATTAATATTTATATAATCAATTAAATTATAAAAAAATTTAATTTTATTTATATTTTTTTCTATGAGTTCATTTGTTTCTTTTTGTTTTTTTAAATTACAGAATAATTTTGCTATATCTAAATTACTTATTTTTATTCCATATGTTTTTTTAATTACGTAGATTTCTTTTATTGTAAGATTTGAATCATTTAAAAGATCATCTATATGTTGTATATAATAATTATTTATTGCTGTTTCTTCTACACTTGGTTTATCATCTTCTAGTGTATCTTTAATTGTAAATGTATCTTCTTTATCGCTATTTATAATAGGTGTTTCTAATCTTGTTATTTTTGAATTTTGTAAATATATTTTATCTAATTTATCTATTTCTTTTATTTTTTCATTTATTAATTCTAAATTTATATTTTCATCAATTTTTGTTCCTTTATTTTCTATTTTAAGTAGTTTAATTGCTAAATCTTTATTTGATAATTCTTTTCCTTTTTTTTGCATGTATGTTTCTCTTAAACTATTTATTAAATAAATTTTTCTTGATAATTGAATAGGTATGTGAATAAATGTTTCTTTGTATGCTATAGCATTTCTTATTGATTGATTAATCCACCAAGTTGCATATGTTGATAGACGTAGTTCTTTATCTGGTGAAAAGTAGTTAATTGCTTTTAATAATCCTATATTTCCTTCATTTATTAAATCTAGAAAATCTAATGAACTAGTTGTATATTTTTTAGCAATTGATACTACTAATCTTAGATTATGTGTAGTTATTTCATTAATAATATTTTTTTTCTCTTCCATTGTTTTAGCATTTTCTAATCTTCTAAATGCTTCTTTTTCTTCAAAATTGGTATATACTGGTATATTTCCAACTTCTTTTAAATATTGATTCATTGCATCAAGTTCATCTAATGTTTTTTGTGATGAATTATTAACGAAGCTATATTCTATTTCTATTCCTTTTTCTATAAAATATGCTTCTAATATATTCTTTAATTCTCTGTTTTTTGTAATTTGAGTTACTTCTCTATAATTTATTTTTGTTTTTCCTTTAAATGTTTCATTAAGTAAATATATAACTTCTTTATTTACTAGTAGATTATATATATCATTATCGTCTAATTTTTTAGAATTTTTTTCTTTAAAAAAATCATTTAAAATATCTTCTATTTTTTTTATATTATTATTCATATTATCCCCCCTAAGTTTTATTCTTTTTTATAGTTCTCCCTTTTTTGTGCTCTATATTATAACACATTTTTATTAAAATGTCATTATATTTTTATAAAAGATAAGATAAAATTTTTAATTTTCTTATTTTTAATAAGATTATAGTCATTTAATCATATTCATTTAAGACTAAATGTATTAATATATGTAGATTTTTTTATAAAAAAAACTATTAGAATTATTGTTCTTAATAGTTTTTATATTGGTCTATATTTATTTTTGTTTTTATATGGATTTTTTTTATCTATTTTATCTACAAATAATATTCCATCTAAATGATCTAATTCATGTTGAAATACGATTGCTAAATCTTCTCTTCCTCTTACTTTGAATTTTTTTCCTTCCATATCATATGCTTCCATTGTAACTCTTGCATATCTTGGTACAATTCCTTCAACTGGTCTATTTACTGATAAACATCCTTCGCCTTCTTCTACATATATAATTTCTTCTGAGTTAGATATTAGTTTTGGATTAATTAAAATATAGTTTTTAAATTTTCCTTCTTCATATTCGTGAACTACTACATAATATCTTTTTAGTATGCCAAGTTGTACTGCACTCATTCCCATTCCGGGTCTTAAATTATATTTATTAGATAATTCTTCTATTTGAGAATTATGTAAATATTCAATCATTGTATTTATTGTATCTTTATCTTCTTTTGATAGAGGAAATTTTACTTCTTCTGATACTTCATGTAGTCTTTTGTCTTTTTCATCTAATATATCACATGTTCTTAACATATTTATCCCTCCAAACATTGATATTTTACCATTTTTTTTGTCAAAAATAAAGTTAATTAATATAAATTATAGAAAATATTATTTTTTTCTTATATAATTTTATATGAGGGATATAATGAAAAATTTAAAGTATATACATAAACCATTGTTTTTTTTATCTGTTATTTTATTTGGACTAGGTTTAGTTATGGTTTTTAGTGCGTCTAGTATTACTACTTATATGTCTCAACAAGTTGAACCTTACTATTATTTTATGCGACAGTCTATATTTTTAGCTATATCTTTAATTTTATTTCTTATTATTATAAATGTTAGTACTAAGAAACGATTTTTTGATTTTGTTTTTTATTTTATGTACATAGTTGTTATATTTATGCTCATTTATGTTCTTGTTGCGGGTAATTATAAGAATAATGCTAAGAGTTGGATTGATTTTGGCTTTTTTTCGTTGCAACCTTCTGAAGTTGCTAAAGTTGTTTGTATAGTTATATTATCTTGTTTTTATTTTAATAAATTTAAAAGGGTTAATAATAAAAAAAATAATATATTTATGGATACTTTTTCTAATTTTATTGTTCCATTTATTCCAATTTTTTTTGTTGCATTTTTAATATATAAACAGCCTGATCTTGGTACTTGTATTATATTTACTTTGTTATCTGGTTTTATATTTTTAAAATCTCCTGTTAAATTAAAAACAAAATTATTTTCTGTTTCTATTATTTGCCTTGTTGGAATATGTTTGCTGTTATATAGTAATATATCAGGTAAGCCATTAATTAATGATAGGCAAAAATCTAGATTTGATTATAATAATCCTTGTTCTAATTTACTTACTAATGGTAATCAGGTTTGCAATGGTTATATTGCTATTAATAATGGTGGATTAACTGGTGTTGGGCTTGGTAAATCTACTCAAAAATATTTATATTTACCTGAACCATATACTGATTTTATTTTTGCAATTATTGTTGAGGAATTAGGTGTTATTGTAGGTATTATGATTTTATTTATATATATTTTAGTTTTAGTAATGATTTTAACTGTTGGTAAGAATGCAAATACTAGTAAAGGTGCTCTTATTTGTTATGGTGTTTGTTTTTATATATTTTTACATATAATTATTAATTTGTTTGGTATTTTAGGTTTAATGCCAATGACTGGAGTTCCTCTTCCTTTTATGAGTTATGGTGGAACTTTTACAATTTGTTTAGCAGTTGCATTGTCGTTAGTACAAAGAATTCATATTGAATCAAGAAAGTAGGTGAATTATGCCAAATATTTGTATACATGAAATTGTTGGTTATAAGTTATCTGAAAAATATAAAATGTTAGATAATTTAGATTTTTATTTAGGAATGTTATCTCCTGATGCTGTAAATTATAGAAAGTTTGAATCTAAAGAGATTAGATGGGCATCTCATATTAGGAGTAAAAATTTAGATAAATGGCAAGATGATGTAATAAGATTTTATTATGATAATATTGAATTTTATAATAAATATTTTTTACTTGGTTATGTTATTCATATTATTACTGATATTATATTTGATAGAGATTTTTATGATAAAGTAAAAAATAATATTTTATCATCTGGTTTTAGTGATGATGATGCTCACCAAGTTATGAGAGATGATATGGATAAATATTCTAATAATAATGATATTTGGAATAAAATGAAAGAAAAAATATATAAAATAGATAGATATTATGATATTTTAAATGTTTCTAAAAATATGGAGTCTAGAATGATAGATGTTACTTTAAAAAAGACTTTTGTTGGAGATAGTGTGTATATAAATGATGATATTATAAAACAATTAACTTTTAAAGTTGAAAAAGTCTTAGAAGAATTGATTGAACGAATATAATTTTATTTTTATATGTGTTATACTGATGTTGGTGGTATTATGAAGAAAATTATTCTTGTTGATGGAAATAATTTATTATTTAGATCTTTTTATGGTACTAGTTATTCTGGTGTTATAATGAGAAATTCTAAAGGTTTTCCTACTAATGCTTTATATGGATTTATTAATATGATGCATAAAATTATTAATGAAGAAAAACCTAATTATATTATGGTTGCATTTGATAAAGGTAAGTCTTTTAGAGTTAAAGAGTTTGATAATTATAAAGCGGGTAGAGCTAAGATGCCTGAAGATTTAAAATTACAATTTCCTAAAGCTAAAGAGATATTAAATATATTAGGAGTTAAATATTTTGAAATAGATGATTATGAAGCAGATGATATAATTGGAACATTAGCTAAAAAAGTTGATGAAGAGGATGATTTTGTTGGTACAATAATATCTTCTGATAAAGATTTATTACAATTAATTAGTGATGATGTTGTTGTTAAAAAACCTACTAGTGATGGATATGAAATAGTTGATAAAAAAGTATTTTATGATAAATATGGATGTGATCCAATTAAAATGATTGATTTAAAGGCTTTAATGGGGGATACATCTGATAATATACCTGGTGTTGAACATATTGGTGAGAAGAGTGCAATTGAGCTTATTTCAAAATATGGAAGTTTAGATGGAGTATATGATAATATAGATAATATTAATGGTAAAAAGAAAGAATATTTAATTAATGGTAAGAAACAAGCTTATGATAGTTATAATATAGCTACTATTTATAGAAATGTACCCATTGATTTTGATTTAGATGATTGCAAATACGATGGAATTGATTATAATAAATTTAAGATTATTTTAGAAGAATTGGAATTTAAATCTTTACTTAGAAAATATAATTTATTAGATGATATAAATAAGAAGTATAGTGATAATAATAGTATAGATAATAATTCTTCTAATCAAATTAGATTATTTGATGATATAGATAATACTGTAATTGATAAAGATGATAGTTTTGTTGAAGGTAGTATTAATGAAATAAGTAGTGATTTTGCATTTTATATTGAGACAACTGGTGAAGTATATTCTAAATCTAATATTATTGGAATTAGTATTTATGATGGAAAGAAATATTATTATATAAAAAATGAAGATATATATAAATATAAAGATTTATTTTCTAATAATTATAATAAATACACTTGGGATTTAAAAAAGAATATTGTAGTATTGAATAAATATGGAATAGTTATTAAAAATTGTGTTTTTGATACTAATATAGCTATGTATTTACTTGATTATAATATTAAAGATGATATAGCATTTTCATCTAAACAAGTTGGATTTGATATACCTTTATATGAAGATATATATGGAACTTTAAAACGACCTAAAGATATAGAATTTGATGTAATTAAGAATATTTGTTTTGATAAAGTTAGATTAATATATAATACTAAAGCTAAATTATATGATGAACTTAGAAATAATGAAATGCTTGATTTATTTAATAATATTGAAATGAAATTGATTTATGTTTTAGCCGATATGGAATTAACTGGAATTATGATTGATACAAAGTATTTAGAAGACATGAAGATTGTAATAAAAGATAAATTAGATAAACTTGAAAGAGAAATATATGATTTAGCTGGAGAAGAATTTAATATTATGTCTACTAAACAATTGTCTGATATATTGTTTGTTAAACTTGGAATTAATTATCCTAAAAAAGGTAATAAGTATTCTGTTTCTAAAGATATACTTGAGAAATTAACTGATTATGATATTATTAATAAAATATTAGAATATAAACAATATCAAAAGTTATATTCAACTTATATTGTTGGATTATTAGACGAGGTTAGATCAGATAATAGAATTCATACTATTTATACTCAAACTTTGACAAGAACGGGTAGATTATCAAGTATTTCTCCTAATCTTCAGAATATTCCTGCTAGATCTGATTTTTCTAAATTAATTAGGAAGGCATTTTTACCTGATAAAGATTGTTTATTACTTTCAAGTGATTATTCACAAGTTGAACTTAGAATATTTGCTTCTATATCTAATGCTGAAAATATGATAGATGCATTTAATAATAATATCGATATTCATACAAAGACTGCTTCTGATATATATCATGTTCCAATAGAAGAAGTTACAAAAGATATGAGAAGAAGTGCTAAGGCTGTAAATTTTGGTATTATTTATGGTATTAGTGGTTTTGGTTTATCAGAAGATTTAGGAATTGATATTAAAGATGCGAAGAAGTTCTTAGACGATTATTTATGTTTATATCCTCAAATTAAAGATTATATGAATGTAGCAATTGAAAAAGTAAAAGAAGATGGTTATAGTCAAACTTTAATGGGTAGAAGAAGAAAGATTGATGAGATTAATAGTGCTAATTTTTTAATTCGTCAACAAGGTGAAAGAATGGCTTTAAACACACCAATTCAAGGAACTAGTGCTGATATTATAAAAAAGGCTATGATTGAGATATATGATGAATTAAATAAAAGATGTTATAAGTCTAAAATATTGCTTCAAATTCATGATGAATTAATTTTAAATGTTTATAAAGATGAAGAAGAAGAGGTTACAAAGCTAGTTAAGAGAATAATGGAGAATACTTTTAAATTAAAGGTTCCATTAGAAGTTAGTATGTCTGTTGGTAATAATTGGTATGAGGCTAAGTAAAGGAGATATTAGTTTATGAAAAATTTAATTAAATTTATTGGTGTTATTATTATTTTAATTATTATTTGTTTTATTATTAAGTGTCTTATTGATAATAATAATAACTATATTAAATTGAAGGATGATTGGAAATATAGTACAAAAAACAATAAAATAAATGGTAGCAATTATAAGTCAGGTGGTATTAATTCCGGATATCAGGTTGCTGAATCTGGTGTTGTAGATTCTACTATTGGTTTTTCTACTGGTGGTGCGAAAGATATTAATAATTTTAGAGATAATGTAAATAATGGATATTTTCCTCTTCAGACTGATATAACATATGAAGGTTTATTTTATGATTATTATTTTGATACTAGTAAATCTAGTGTTAATAAAGAAAGTAAAGATATGTTTTATCCTAGTGCAAGTGTTGCGGTAAGTAAAGATCCTATATCTGGTAGTGATGAATATTATGTTTCTATTGGTTTGAATTCTAATATTCGTGAGTCTGATTTCAAGAGAAAGAAGCTTAATATTGTTATTGCATTAGATATTTCTGGATCTATGGGTGCATCTTTTAATGATTATTATTATGATAATCCGAAAGAAAATGAGAAATCAAGTAAGTCTAAAATGAAAGTTGCGGAAGAGTCAATTAATATTTTGATTAATCAGTTAAAGTCATATGATAGTTTTGGAGTGGTTTTGTTTGATGATATGGCATATGAGGCTAAACCTTTAAATTTGGTTTCTGATACTGATATTGAGAAGATTAAAGAACATATATTAGAGATTGAAGATAGAGGTGGTACTAATTTTGAAGCTGGATATAAAATGGCAATGAAGCTATTTGACAATTATGAGACTGGTAATACTGATGAATATGAAAATAGAATTATTGTTATTACTGATGCAATGCCTAATATTGGTTCCACTAGCAATAATGAATTATTAAAAATGATAAAGGGTGCTCAAAAGAATGATATAAATACTACGTTTATTGGAGTTGGTGTAGATTTTAATAGTGAGGTTGTTAAAAACATTACTAATGTTAGAGGTTCTAATTATTATAAAGTATCTAGTGAAAAAGAATTTAATGATAGAATGAATGAAGAGTTTGATTATATGGTAACTCCTATGATTTATGATTTAAATATGGAACTTGAATCACAAGGGTATTCTTTAGAAAAGATATATGGAACTGATGATATTAATAGTGAAAATTCTAATACTGTTATGCATGTTAATACATTATTTCCTTCTAAGTCAAATAATGATGGGGAAGTAAAAGGGGGTGTTATTTTATTAAAATTAAAGAAGAAAACTGGTGCAAATGATGATATTATATTAAATTTAACTTATAATACAATAGATAAAAAAACAAGGAGTTCTAAATTAAATATTAGTTTTAAAAATGGTAATTATTATGATAATAGTGGAATAGAAAAAGCAATTGTATTAATTAGATATACAAATGCTATTAAGAATTGGATAGAATATGAGAGAAATAAAGAAGATAGATACTTAATTACTACAAATACTGGCATTTTTGATTGTTTAGTTGATGAAGAATATGATAAATCATCAGAATATTATTATTCTGAAAATGAAAGAGTATCTGTTCCTTTAACTGTTTCATCTGAATATAAAGATATATTTAATAAAATAAAAGAGTATATTAGTAGTGAAATGATTGTTGTTAATGATAATGATTTAAATAAAGAAATAGATATATTAAATAAAATTTTGTCTTATTAGTTTTAAAATAGATACTTTGCTGTATCTATTTTAATTTAAGTTAAGTTGTTAATTATTATATTATTTTTTAATGTTATTTTAAAAAATGATATAATTGATTTAGGAGGTTTTTTATGAAAATACTTGTAACTGGGGGTTGTGGTTATATTGGTAGTCATACTTGTGTTCAATTACTTAATAATGATTATGAGGTTATTGTTATTGATAATTTAGTTAATTCTAAAAAAGATGTTATTAATAAAATTGAAAAAATAACTAATAAGAAAGTAATATTTTATGAGGGTGATGTTAGAAATAGTGATTTACTTAATAAAATATTTAGTGAAAATGAAATTGATGCGGTAATACATTTTGCTGGATTAAAGGCAGTTGGTGAATCTGTTAAAAAGCCTATTGAATATTATCAAAATAATTTAGATTCTACTTTGGTTTTACTTGATTGTATGAAAAAATTCAATGTTAAAAGGATTATATTTTCTTCTAGTGCAACTGTTTATGGTAATAATACTAATGTTCCATTTAAAGAAGATTATGAAACAGGTAATACTACTAATCCATATGGTACTTCTAAGTTGTTTATAGAACAAATATTAAAAGATGTTTATGTATCAGATAATGAATTTAGTATTGTTCTTCTTCGCTATTTTAATCCTATTGGTGCTCATGAGAGTGGTTTAATTGGCGATAATCCTAATGGTATACCTAATAATTTAATGCCTTATATTACTAAAGTTGCTGTAAAAGAACTTGATCATTTAAATGTTTTTGGTAATGATTATCCAACTCATGATGGAACTGGTGTTAGAGATTATATTCATGTTGTTGATTTAGCTGATGGTCATGTTAAGGCACTTAATAAATTATTTAATTCAAAAGGTGTAAATATATATAATCTTGGAACAGGTATTGGCTATAGTGTATTAGATGTCATTTTTGCTTTTGAAAAAGTTAATAATATAAAAATACCATATGTTATTTGTGATAGAAGAGATGGAGATATTGCGATATGTTATGCTGATGCGACTAAAGCAAAAAATGAAATTGGATTTGAAACTAAAAAAACTTTAGATGATATGGTAAAAGATAGTTATAATTTTTATATTCATAATAAAGATAATAAATAAAATAATAGATAATTCTTTCTATTATTTTTTATTTAAATTAAATGCTGTTTTTTGTATGTTTATTACATTTATATGAACTTAAGTAAAAAAATAGATTTTTTTTGTAATTTTTTGAATTTGTAAAATTTGTAATTTTTATCTTTTTGATTTTATTAAATTGAGGATATTAGTTTACTTAAAATTGTTTATTTCAAAAGATTATTTTTTTAAATTTTAAATATTTATCGATTTGA
>CADCRC010000008.1 GCA_902803795.1 uncultured Erysipelotrichaceae bacterium
GAAAGATTATGGAACAATTTCAGCAAATCCAGAAAATTACACTTCAAGTGAAGACGTATTATTTCAAAAATTTGATTCTACTTTTACTCCAAGTAATATAAGTTATACTATAGAAACAGATATTAATAGATTAGTTATTCAATTAAAAAATTATGATCCATCAAATGAAACATTTGCTAGAATAGCTGCATTAAAAATAACATTTACATGTGAAAATAATACAATAGTAAAAGATAACGTAATAGTAGATAGTTCAGGAATAACAAAGATTGACTTCTATGATATGGCACCATTCATAGGTAAGAATGTAACTGTAAGTATCCAAGCATATTATGATAGCGGAGTAACAGGATATGACGTTAATACAGAAAATTATGCAATTCAAGCAATATCAAATCAATTTGGTGGTGGTGAATACTACTATATAAATAGTCTTGGAAATATAATAGATGATACTACAGCACTAAGATCAATATATACAAAAACAGATAATGAATCTTATATAAGAATGAAAAGTAATATAAATAACAAAACAATAGATATAGAAAAAAATATAAATTCAGGAGGTATAATTTATAATGGTGTATACATACTATTAAAAGAATTAAAAACAATGAATCTTAATTATAGTGGAAGTAATACTTTTACATTTGATAAATTAATACCAGGTATTAGTTTAAGAGATGCAGCTGAACTATCTACAATTCATCCTACAATTCAGACTGTATCATATACCGTATCTTTCTCAAATGCAAACGAAAACAATATTAAAGATTCTAAAGTTTATCTAGAATTATATGAAACAGATGAGGCAAAAAGTACATTAAATTTAATTAGAACAATTGAATATTCTTTAAGTGAATTATCTGAAACAAAAGAAATAACTGGATTAATTCCAGGACAAAACTATGGTATTAAATTTAAAGCTAATATAATAGATACAAATGGTAATATATCATATGATCAACTATATGATGTTGACAATAATACAAATAACATAACATATTATTTTAAAACAATTGATACAATACAAATATATAATATAAAAAATAAATTTAAAGCAAGTTCATATACCAAAAAATATATATATATATCCTATGATTTAAATCTTATATTAGGATATGATAGAATTAAATATACAATATATCATTTAAATAGTAGTGGAGAATATGAACAAATGAATATCGATATAACACCATCAACAGCACTAAATTATAATATGGCAGTTCAGATTCCTACACCGCCTGGTAGTGAATTCATATTTGGAGACTCTTATAAAATTACAATAACACCATATGTTGATATATTAGTAGATGGAGTTAGACAAGAAGTTGAATTAAGCGGAGGAGTAGAATACAAATTTAAATTAAAAAAATTATCAGCCCCATATATTCCTATAACGTCAAGAGTTACAAGTGATACAACAGGATTAGAAGGATCTGCATTAGACTTTATAGTAAACGTAGTTGATACAGATAGGATAATTCCAGAAGGAAAATACTCAATTAGAGTATTAGATTCTGGAGAAAATGATGTCACACCAGAATCATTTAAAAACAAGACATATTCGATAGGTCATATTAATCAAGTATATACTATAGATGGACTTGTAAGTGGTGAAAAATATACATTTTATGTTGACTATCAAGCAGATTTGTCAAATACAGGAGAAAATTATACTATGAGACATAATTCGTATACAGCAAATGCATTAAATAAAGATGAAATAGATATAGGTAGTGTAAGTGCCTCAATGAATTCAACAGTTAATTCAATGATTGATATGACATTTACAAACTCATATAGATTAACAGAAATTGATACAATTAGATATTCAATTTACAATGCAGATACAGGAATAAGTCAAGATAATGAAATAGAATTTATTCCAACTGCTAGAATTATTGGTAACACTTCATTATATATAATAACATTACCAGATATTCTAACTGAAACAGGCATTTACTATATTCAAGTACAGTTTCTAAAAGATGGAGAATTAGTAAATGATGGAGTTACATTACAACATACATATTATATAACTTCATAGAAAGGTGATTATGAAAAAGTTTGATAATAAAAAAAATATAATCTTATTTATATTATTTACTATAATAATAATAATATTAATAGTTATTTTTGCGTACTTTATTAATCTAGCTTTTTCATATGACAACAAAAAATATGATATAGCAGTTAATAGTTTTATGTATGATAATGAAAATAACTATATCAATACAACAGATGAATCAACATTATCTCAAAAATTTAATAAACACTATTATTTAAGAACAAAAATAGACAATAAAATGAAATTAGTTGACGTAGGTAAAGATGTTGTTGTATATAACAAAAATGATCATCAAGTCGATATATATGGAACAAATTATCAAGTATTTACTAATGGAGATGTAAAATACAATAACAACAAAATAGAAAATTCAAAAAATACAGATTGCCTATTTTATAAATTAGATGATAGAAAATATCTCATTGTAGCAGCCGATATAGAATCACTAGAAGACAATAATATTAAAGCTAAAAACTATTTAATTATACAAATAGATAAAAGTGGAAATGCTATACTTATGAATGATGAGATGAATATAAGAACATTAAAAACATTAATATTAAAAACAAAGAAATTTAACTTTGATGTTGCAAGAGAAAGATTAATAGTAGGAAAAAATAAAGATGATATTGAAGATACAACAAATTATATAATTGATCTAAAGAAAATAGATGGATCAACAAATACATATAAAGATCCAGAAGAAAACAAAGAAGAAGAAGAAAAAGCAAAAGAAGCAAAAGAAGAAGAAAATAAAGAAGAACAAGATGAAACAAATAATAACACTACTAATAATATAAATAATCAAGAACAAAACACTACAAATATCACTAATAATCAAACAATAAATAATGCTATAAATAATAGTGCTGGTTCATCAGATAATTCAAAGAAAAAATCTTCGAAGAGTGTAGAAGATGTAATAAATAATATCTCAAAATCTATAAATTTAGTATCTGTAACACCATATACATCATATATTGATGTTATATATAGAGTAACAGACCCATTAAATGAATACTTATCTGTTTATTTATTAGTAAAAGGTGATAACGATTATAATGATAAAATAGCATTATCTAAAAATGCATCAACATATAGAATAAGGAATCTACAACCAGACTCATCTTATGAAATAAGTCTATGTTATACAATTAACTCTACAACATCTGCTGGAATTATTCTAGATGAGATAGCTAACACTATTGGAACACATACAAGTAAGATCAATTCAAGAATAACAATTAATAAAATAAGAGGTACTAGAATATATTTTACAGTATATTATGACAAAGCATATGCATTTGATTCAGCTAATGTTGTTGTATATTCAAATTCAGTAAATGTAGGAACAGCAGCAGTAAATACTAATGATGCAATTACAAGTAATGGATTCGATTCATATATTGACTTAGAATCATTAGATAGTATAATAGAATTAAAATTAGAAGATTGCAAATATCAAGGTGAACTAGTAGATACAAATATTTCGGCAAAATTCTTAAATGAATAAGGAGGGATTATTATATGGAAGCAATTTTAGCTAATACAATTATAGCTATAGGAATAATGTTAGGGCTAGCATTTCTTGGTTTAGGAATAGGAGTTGGCATCTTAGGATCAAGAGTTGCAGAAGCAGTTGGTAGAAACCCAGAAACAAAGTCAGAAGTAGTACATTCTGTAATGACATTAATGGTTGTTATGGCTGTGTTTTTACTATTTCTATTTGCTTTTGTATTCCTACTATTATATTTTAATCCACTATTAACATGACAGAAACTCTAGTTGCAATACTAATATTTAGTTTTGTTATATTATTAATAATAGTTATGTTTTTTGCCCTAAAACGAACTATAATAAAAATTAATAAACAATCTAAAGATTATTTTTTAGATAAATTGCAAGTATATGATGATTTAATAGAAGAAAAAGAAAAGAAATTAAAAGAATTAAATGATAAAATTAATGATAGTGAAAATGAATTAACTAACACCAATAATAAAAATAATACAAATAATAATGTGGTTTTTGTTGGTAATGAAAAAAATATAGATTATGTTGATGAAGATATATTTAATAAAATGCATGAGATAGATAAAAAATTCAATTATAATTATAATAATATATTAGATAAGTTTATAAAAGAAAATTTTAAAGATGACAACAATAGTAAATATAAAAAATTAATAAAGATTAGAAATAACTTTGATGATCAAACCATATTTGAATTATCTTCTATGCAAGATGAGGAAGTTCAAGAAGAAATAAAAAATCGTCTTCAAGATGATATTTCAATATTTGATGATTTTATGAAAGTAAATGATACTATAGATGTTCAAGCATTTGTCTCATATTTAGATTCAATTATATCAAAATATGATCCATATATTTATGTATACATTCCAGATACAGAAAAAATATCAACTGATAATTCATATGTTAAAGTACAAATAGACAATTCAATATATAAGGGGATGAATATAGTCTATAAAGGTAAGTTGTATGATTACAGTTTAAAATAAAAAAGAATAAAAAAAGAATAAAAAGGAGGTGCATTATGGATAGCTATGTAGATGATAAATTAGAAAAACAGATTCAATCTATTAATACTAACTCTAACATATATGAAGTTGGAAAAGTTATAGAAATAAAAGACTTTATTATTAATGTTAGTGGACTTGATAATGTAATGTTTTATGAAAAAATCACTATTGAAGATAAAGCATTTGGTTATGTTAACTACATTGGTTCTAATTTTATATCTGTAGCATTACTAAAAATAACATCTCCTATAAATATAGGTGATAAAGTACAAAGTACAAAAACAATGTACCAAGGAGAATATTCTAAATCATCAATTGGAAGAGTAATAGATTTATTTGGATTTGATAAACTGACAAATAAAAAATTTTCAAATTTAGAAAATATACCAATTGAAAGACCAACAATACCTATAATGGATAGAACGAGTGTTAATAGACCATTATATACAGGTATAACTGGTATCGATTTGATTTACCCAATAGGTAAAGGACAAAGACAATTAATCGTTGGAGACAAAAGGACAGGCAAAACTCAAATATGTTTAGATACTATAGTTAATCAAAGAAACAAAAATGTTTTGTGTTTTTATGTTGCAATAGGAAAAACAAAAAAAGAAGTAAAAACTATATATAAAGAACTATCAAAATATGGGGCAATGGAATATACAACAATAATATGTGCATTTAACGATGAACTTCCTCCAGTACTATCATTAATTCCTTATTTTGCGACAAGTGTCGCTCAAAATTATATGTTAGAAGGATACGATGTATTAGTATGTATTGATGATTTAAAAAGACATGCAGAAGCATATAGAGAAATATCTTTGATTTCAGGTAAGACTCCAGGAAGAGATGCATATCCTGCAGATGTATTCTATACACATTCAAGATTACTAGAAAAAGGATGTCAATATAAAGATGGAGGGTCAATTACAATTTTACCAATTGTTGAAACAAAAGGTTCAGATATTACAGATTACATTACAACCAATATTATTTCTATAACAGATGGACAAATTGTACTTTCAACTAAAAATTTCCAAAAAGGACAAAAACCTGCCATAGATTATGGTTTGTCTGTTTCACGATTAGGTGGTGCAGTTCAAGAAGAATCTATGAAGAAAATTGGTTCAAAAACACGTCAAAAACTATTAAGTTACTTAGAAACAAAATATATCTATGAACTTGTAGATATGGATGATATGTCAAGTGAATTAAAAAATCAATTCATGGAAGGTGGACAAATATTAGAAAACTTATCTCAATATAAATATTCACCAAAATCTAAAATGGAAATGCTACAAATGTTCGCAAATGAAGAAGAATTAGAAAAAATAACAAATAAAGAAAATCAAAATACATCACAACAAGTAAACAACACAAATCAAGTATCAAATAATACCCAACAAACACAAAATAATATGACTAATCAAAATACACAACAAGTAAACAATACAGAACAAATATCATATAATATTCAAGAAGTAGAAAATACTCAAGAAACACAAAATAATATAACTAATCAAAATACACAACAAGTAAACAATAGAGAACAAATATCATATAATATTCAAGAAGAAGATAATACTCAAGAAACACAAAATAATGATTTAAATCAAACACCTATAATTCAATATGATTTTAGTACATTTCAAGACTATAATGATGAA
>CADCRC010000009.1 GCA_902803795.1 uncultured Erysipelotrichaceae bacterium
ATTTAAGAGATTTTATACAAAACAATTATACTCAATATAATGGAACAGAAACATTTCTAGAAGAATCTACAAGTAAAACAAAAAGAATTTGGAAAAAATGTGAAAGTTTATTAAAAGAAGAATTACAAAAACATGTTTTAGATGTTGATACAATAAACATGTCTGGAATTAATGAATTTAAACCCGGATATATATGTATAGATGATGATGTAATAGTAGGACTTCAAACAGATAAACCATTAAAAAGAATCATAAATCCATATAGTGGAATAAGAATGGTTTATAATGAATTAGAAACATATGGATATAAATTAGATGATAATGTCAACAAATATTTTAACAAATATAGAAAAACACATAATCAAGGAGTTTTTGATACATACACTAAGGATATTAAAACAGCTAGAAATGTTGGACTTCTAACAGGATTACCTGATTCATATGGTAGAGGACATATTATAGCTGACTATAGAAGAATTGCTTTATATGGAACTGATTTTTTAAAGAAAAAAAAGCAAGAAGATTTAGATAATTTACAAGGTAAAATGTTATCTGATTTAATTGAAAAAAGAGAACAAGTATCAGAACAAATAAATGCCCTTGATGAAATCACTAATATGGCAAAAGAATATGGATTTGATATAACAATACCCGCAACAAATGCCCAAGAAGCAGTTCAATGGACATATTTTGGCTATTTAGCCGCAGTAAAAGAAAGCAATGGTGCCACAATGAGTCTTGGCAGAATAGATGCTTTTCTAGATATATATATTCAAAGAGATTTGGAAGAAAAAACAATAACTGAAAAAAAAGCACAAGAACTAATAGACAATTTTATAATAAAACTAAGATTAGTAAGACACTTAAGGACTCCATCATATGATTTGTTATTTTCAGGAGATCCAACTTTAATTACGTGCTCTATAGCAGGATTAAATCAACAAGGAAAACATATGGTAACAAAAAATTCATTTAGAATATTACATACTTTAGAAAATTTAGATCCTGCACCAGAACCAAATATGATAGTATTATGGAGTGAAAATCTATCTGATAATTTTAAAAATTATTGTGCAAAAATAAGCATTAATACAAATAGTATCCAGTATGAATCAGATGACTTAATGAGACCAATATATGGAGATGACTATGCAACTGCTTGCAGTGTATCAGCAATGAGAATTGGAAAAGATATGCAATTCTTTGGATCAAGATGTAATTTAGCAAAATCACTACTATACGCAATAAATGGTGGAATAGACGAGATACAAGAAATAAAAGTATTAGATGGAATAGAGCCGATTAAAGATGAGTATTTAGACTACCAAAAAGTAAAGAAAAATTTTGACAAAGTTTTAGAAAAAGTTGCTAACATTTATTCACAAGCTATGAACATAATTCATTATATGCATGATAAATATGCCTATGAAAAAGGACAAATGACATTATATGACACTCATATACATAGATATATGGCATATGGTGTAGCTGGATTATCTGTTGTGGCAGATTCGCTTTCTGCAATAAAATATGCTAAAGTAAAACCAATAAGAAATGAAAAAGATATAACAATAGATTTTAAAATAGAAGGTGATTTTCCAAAATATGGAAACGATGATGATAGAGTAGATAAAATTGCAATTCAAATTCTAGAAAAATTATTTGCTGAATTAAAAAAACAACCAACATATAAAAATGCTGAACCATCGATGAGTGTTTTAACCATTACATCAAATGTAGTATATGGTTCAAAAACAGGCTCAACTCCAGATGGAAGAAAAAAAGGAGAACCTTTTGCACCAGGAGCAAATCCAATGCATGGAAGAGATATAAGTGGAGCTATCGCAAGTCTAAACTCAGTTGCAAAGTTGCCATATGAAACATGTTGTAAAGATGGAATTTCAAATACATTCTCAATTATTCCAAATGCTTTAGGAAAAAATATAAAAGAAAGACAAGAAAATTTTGTTAATTTAATAGATGGATATTTTTTTCAAGGAGCACATCATCTAAATATAAATGTTTTAAATAGAGAAACATTAATTGACGCAATGGATAATCCTGAAAAGTATCCACTTTTAACAACCACTTTATCCGAATATTCAGCTAGATTCAATAGACTAACAAGAATGCAACAAGAAGAAATAATATCAAGAACATTCCACGATAAAATATATTAATTTAGTAATAATATTTTAAAAATAGGTAATATATATGAACTTTGTTTCTTGGACACAATAAAAAAGAAGTTCATATCAATATAACATACCTATTTTTAATTAACAAAACTTCTCATTTAATATGGAACAATCATGACTATATAAGAATTCATTTACTGTATTAACATCATATATTTTATTTTCAAAACTAAATCTAATAATTAAATCTCTAGTATTATTCATAGGTAAATAATAAGATGCACTTCCTAGTAAATCTTCTAATTCCTTTATATTTAACTTTAGTCCAATACCAAGTAAAATAATTGTATCTTTACTTGTATGATATTTACTATCTCTAATTTTACTAAACAATCTTCTATCTATTCCAACACTATTATATAAATCACTATCTTTTATCCCCCTAGAATCAATATGTTTAAAAAGTAATCTTACAAATTCATTATCATTCTTATTTTTTGTAATATAACTATCAACGTCAATTAAGCTACATTCTTCTAAAGAATTATCAAATGTAGTATATGATTTTCTACTACCAAAAGAATCTAAAAACAAGTGTTTTTTTAAATAAAGTTCAAGTTTATTTTTCATAATGTCTCCTTATAAGCGACCAACCACCTAATAATATATATTACAATTATAGCATGAAAGGGATGATTAAGATGAAAAATTTAGAAATAGTATTTCTACTTGATAGAAGTGGCTCAATGAAAGGCTCAGAAGAAAGTACAATAAAAGCATATAATAATTATTTAAAAAAAGAAAAAGAAAATAAGTACAAAACAAACGTTACAACAATATTATTTGATGATGAATATGAAGTACTTTATAGTAGGAAGGATATAAAAGAAATTCCTAAATTAACAAAGAAAGAATATTATGTTAGAGGATGCACTGCATTAATGGACGCTATAGGAAAAACAATAACTAATTTAGAAAAAGAAAAACCAAATAAAGTATTATTTGTAATTACAACAGATGGATTAGAAAATGCATCAACAGACTATAATTATAAAGATATACAAAAATTAATTAAAAAACATAA
>CADCRC010000010.1 GCA_902803795.1 uncultured Erysipelotrichaceae bacterium
AATATCCAACATCAATTCTTTTTGACCATTCTTCTAGTTGTTCTCTTGCTCCTGCTCTAAATGTATCTCCTGCAACAAGTAATACTTTTTTGCCTTTATCTTTTTCTTTTTTTGCTATCTTTGCAATTGTAGTTGTTTTTCCAACTCCATTTACTCCTATGAATAATACAACTGTTGGTCCATCTTCATTGTAATTAATAGATGAAGATAATATATCATTTCCTACATATATTACAAATAATGAATCAACTATTACTTCTTTTAATTCATCTGGTGATGTTATATTTTCATGTTTACATCTATCTTTTATCTTTTCCATAAAATTAAAAACAGTATTTACACCTATATCAGACATAATTAATAATTCTTCTAGTTCATCAAAATAATCATCATCTATATATTTATATTTCTTAGATAATGAATTTAGTCTATCTGTAAAAGTTTTTCTTGTTTTAGATAGTCCTTTATCATATAATTTTATTTCTTTTTTTACTGTTTCTTGTTCCTTTTCATCTTTATTTTTATCAGTAAATAAGTTTTTTAATTTATTAAATATTCCCATATTAACCTCTTTTCTTATTTATATTTTATCAAATTATTATTTTAATGTATAGTTTATTATATATTTATTTTTATTAAAATAAAAA
Source organism: uncultured Erysipelotrichaceae bacterium (assembly GCA_902803795.1). Classification (GTDB taxonomy): domain Bacteria; phylum Bacillota_I; class Bacilli_A; order RF39; family UBA660; genus RUG14903. The sequence goes on from CADCRC010000010.1 coordinate 648, forward strand.
CTATAATTAGTTTTTAATAATTATAGTTAATATTTATTATATAATTTTACTTCCTATTAGAAAACCTAGTAACATAACTATTATTGAAAGTAATATTATAATTAATATAATTAGTTTTTTATTCGATTTTGTTTCCATAATTCTCCTAATTTATTTTTATAAGTTTTGATGTTGTTTTATTGTTTTTTGTATCATATATTATGAATACAGCGTAATATTCATATTCTTTGTTAAATGTTTCTCTTATGAATTTAAAATCATCTATTTTATATTCTTTTCCCTCTATTATTCCATTGCTTTTACCTAAGTCTATATAATTACCATTTTCATCTAATTCTAAATTATAACTACTTGAGGCAAATGCTATAAACTTATAATCTTTGAAATCAACATTTACTGTATTAGGAAGTTTATTATCTTCATTGTCTTTTGTTGTTGATTCTAATGTTGCTTTAACTATTTTACCATTTGGATTTTTTTCATCTATTTGTATATATAAATGTGCTGTATCCATTTTCCAATTTTCTGGATCTTCAAAGTTTTCTAATGTTACATAAGTTTCATATGTGAATGAATTATTATTATGACTTGTTTCTACTAATTGAAGCCATCCTGAATCATTGCTTGAATCTGTTACTCTTAATGCTCTATCTCTTACATTTGCTTTTAGAGTTGTTCCATCTAATATTATATCAGTTGATACATATAATGGTTTATATGTTCCATCACTGTTTTTTATAAATACAATATATTTCCCTTTTGCATAATTATTTGCTTGATCTTGTGTTAATTCAAGTTCAAAATCTGCTCCTTTTTCATTTGTATTATCTTTTGTAATATTATTAAATGAGAAAGGTTGAATGTCTGTTTTATTTTGTTTATAATTTGTAAATATTTCTATAAACTCGTAATAATTATTTGATGGTGATATACTATTATAATTTTTTATAAAATCACCATTATATGGAAAATATATTGATATACCATTAGAATAATCATTATTAGTATAATTGTATAATACTGTTTTATTTATTTCATTTTTTAGTTCTTTTGAATTATCTGAATATTTATCATATCTATCTATTAAGTCATATAAATCAATTAAATCATATGCTGGTTCTTCTTGAGCATATTGATCCATATTTGATCTTATTTTTGCAAGATCATTATATTTTGTTTTTATTTTGTTTTTTGTTTTTTTAAAGAATGTATTTAATTGTTTATTTAAGCTGTCTATGTTATTTAAGTCTAATAAGGAATATGTTATATTTACACATGAATCATTTTCATAACCATATTTAGAACAATATGATTTAAATATTTTTTTATAGTTTTCTACAAATCCTTTTGCAATATCATATGTATAATCTTCACTATCTACATCATTTAAAAATTCAAATACTGATGTGGATGCTACACCATTTGTTATTTCTTCACTAGCTAACATGTATTTTGAATATTTTTTTATTATGTTTGCTGTTTCTA
>CADCRC010000011.1 GCA_902803795.1 uncultured Erysipelotrichaceae bacterium
GGTTTTTTACCAGCAAAATGATATATTTTAGCTAAAGAATAATTATTCATCTTTAAAGTAACATCATAAGTTACATTATATATATTAGGTAAATATAAAATATCATATTGACATACAATATTTAAAGCATCTTGATCAGGATACATTAATTTTCTTCTATTAATAACATCAAACATCCTATCAACAATACCATCTTTTCTTATTTTATCTAAGTTAAAAACAACAACACCACTATTTATATACTTATCATTAATACCAAGTTCATTTAAATTACCTCTATAACTAATCGCAAAATCTTTAACACCAGCACAATAATAACTATCTATATTATATTTCCATATATTACTAATATCACTACTAATTATAGTATCAACATCTAAATATAGTACTTTATCTTCAGGAATAATATTAGCTAATAATAATTTACCAAAACAATAATTACTATAATAATTATTATAATTTAAACTATTTTTATTTAAATACTTTTCTATATATTTATCCAAACATATTATACAAAATTCAACATTATTATATTCATCTACCACATTTCTTAATTTATCTATATCATCTATTCTATCATCTTCACAAATTAAATATACTTTATCTACATTATTATTCTTAGATAACAACGAATATAAACTAACAACCATATATTTATAAAATTTTTTATTACTAACATATGAAACTATCATACAATACTCTCCTCATATTTATTATTACAATATTTAATAAAATCCTCATACGACATATCAAAATCATATTCATTTATTCTTCTAATCCAAAATTCTACACAAGTTCTTTTATCACTAATACTAATAAGACAACTATATTTATTATAATATGGAATAAGCTCATATATATACTTAATAGTATAATCATCCAAATTATTATGAAAATAATAATATAAATAAGAAAAACAAGATACTAACAACTTACCAATTTCATATTCATCTTTATTTAATCTAATAGCTTCATCCAAAACATATAATAATGAATTAGTATAATACTTAATATGTTTATCAGAATAATAATCATCCACTGTTGTAAGTGACTTATCTCTTCTAATATACATATATATATAATCATTACATTTAACCATTCTAGGTTTAGATAAAATAACTAAATTATTAAATGCTAAATCTTCAGAATTATAAATTTCAGGAAATCTAATATTATTTTTAATAATAAACTCTCTCTTATATATTTTAGCATGTAAAACATCAAATCCAACTAAAAACTCTCTATAATTATCATTATTATATTCACCCATATATCCAAAAGATACATCATAATCTAAACTTTTAATACTATTATATATATTTTCAATAGATTTATTATTATAAAAAACATCATCAGAATCAATAAACATAATATATTTAGAATTAGAATTATCAATACCAACTTGTCTAGCTACACCAGGGCCCATATTCTTATATAAATCAATAACATTAATATTTAACTTATCTTTAAATATATTAACTTCTCTATCATAACACTCATCAGAACCATCATTTACTATATATACATTTATTATATCCTTACAAGTTTGCATATAAATACTAAGTAACGTTCTTAATATTGTATCATGACAATTATATGCAGCAATAATAACATCTATCATTATCTATCACCAACTAACATATCATCTAAATTATTAACTTGATTAACAACAAAAGAATTATTAGGATTAGAAATAATATTTTCAATATTTTTACTAACAATTAAACATTTATTATAACTAGATATTGTATTATTATTGATAAACTTAATAATATCATCACTAATATTAACATCAATACCATTTAACTTAACAAATGAAATAACTTCATATAAAAAAGATGAAAATGAAATATAAGAAAAATTATTATAAGAAGAAATAGTATCTAATATCACATCAATATTTTTTAAATATTTATTATAATCTATCTTCTTATTAAAATTACCAACTTTATTACAATAAGCATTTACACCTTTAATATTATAAATATTAAACAATATATTATAATAATAAATAACATCAATATTATTATCATATATAAATAAATTATTATCAAACAATAATTTTTTCTTATATAAATTACAATTAATATCTTTATTATAATTAAATAAATAACAATAATCATAATCACTATTATTTAACATATTATACATTTGAAATAAACCATAACAACTATTAAAATAACATACATTATCAATAAACATAATATACTTAGATTCTAAATTACTTATTATATTATTTATATCATTAATATCTATAATCTTTATTTTTATAAAATTAGAATAAAAATCAATTATATTATCAATATCATATATATCATCATAAATAATATATAAATTTATTTTATTAGAAAGAGTTTGATAAGATAATATTGATAAAGTATTATTAATACAATCTATATTATTACAAACGAATATTATATCAATCATATAAATCCTCCTATATAATTTAATAATATCATATTTTAAACATAAAAAAAAGAACTGTCAAAAACGACAATTCTTAATAAATTATGATTAAGCAGCTGCGCTATTATTACCACTCTTATATCCATTAATCAATGTTTCAGCAAATTTATATTTTGCTAAATGATAACGTGGAACTAACCAAATAAGTGGAATAAATAATAAGAACGCAGATAAAATCATTAAAACACAATAATATAGTTCTAACATAAATAAATCCATCTTATGACCATTCATTAAATCACTACTAATATTTAAAACATCCATAGATGACTTATCATCAAAATCTGAATTAGCAAGTAAATAATCAACTAAACCATAACTTAATGCTTTAATAATTCCAGGAACAATTAATAATAAAGTAAATATAACAATAAAGATAGTTTTAATCAAATCAGTCAAAATAATTCTTCCGCAATTACCAATGTTTTTTACTTTATCAAAAATCATACCATATTCTGCTTTAGTATCTGTAGCAATCTTTGAAACAAATACTATTAGACCAATAGTCAAAGGAGCAAGTATTAAAGAAGCAATAGATTGATAAATAGATTGATTAGAATTAACTTGAATAGTTTGTCCCATAGATTCAACAGTTTGAATATTACTAGGTAAAATACTAGTCAAGATAGAAGTAACAATACTACTTATAACACCAACTATTATTATAGCAATAATTATTTGTAACTTATTACCCTCAGACTTTTGAGCAGCCCACTTTTTAATTTCAGAATTACTCATATACACACACACCTTCCTTTCTTGACTATATTATAATATAAATTTTAATTTTTTTAAATAAAATAATATTTTTTTACAAAATTAAAAAATTATTATATAAAATAATATTTTTTACAAAATTAAAAGATTATTATATAAAACAATAATAATCAATTAAAAATTAGTTTGAATTTTTTCAAAAAAACTTTGTGGATGTTTACATACAGGACATACTTTAGGAGCATTCTTACCTACAAATACATGTCCACAATTTCTACATATCCAAATAGTTTTATCATCACTTGCTTTAAATATTGATTCATCTTCTATATTTTGAAGTAATTTCAAATATCTTTCTTCATGTCTTTTTTCAATTTCACCAACCATTTTAAATAAATTAGCAAGTTCTACAAATCCTTCTTCTTTAGCAGTTTCACTAAATTCTTTATACATATCAGTCCACTCATAGTTCTCACCCTCAGCAGCATCTTTTAAATTAGCCTTAGTATCAGGAATATCTCCACCCATTAAATACTTAAACCATATTTTAGCATGTTCTTTTTCATTATTAGCTGTTTCTTCAAAAAATGCAGCAATTTGCTCATATCCATCTTTCTTAGCTTTAGATGCATAATAACTATATTTATTTCTTGCTTGTGATTCACCTGCAAAAGCAGTCTTTAAATTTTCATATGTTTTACTATTTTTTAATTCCATAATATCTCCTCCAAAATAATTATATCAAATTAAATATTAAATTAATATACTTTTTATAAATTTAATTTCTTCAAAAATCCTCTAGATTTTAAATATAAACCCGTATATCTATCATAATAATCATCTAAAAAATCATCAATTTCAAATATAACATTCTTATCTATATCAATATCACTAATTTTAGATATATCAACATAATAATATTGTCTAATTATTTTAATAGTCTTAGAATTAACAATCTTCTCATCACTAAAACAGTTCTTACAAATATATCCCCCACTATAAGATGATAATGTAACAATATTATCACTACTACCACATAAACTACAAGAATCAATCTTAGGACTAACACCTAAATAATCTAATAATTTAATTTCAACTATCTGAGTAATTACTTTACTATTAATATTTTTATTGATTTTTACTAAAGCATCTCTAAGTAAACCAAATAATTCACAATTATTATCTTGTCTAGACGTCTGAATAAATAAATCAAGCAAATAATTAGAATAAGTAATCTTAGTTAAATCCTTATGTATATTTTCAAATATATCAATTACATCAACACTAATTAAAGTAGATAACTTATTATCTTTATAATAAACATTAAAAGTACCATATATTAAAGGATTAGATACACTACTAAATTTACTCTTAACTTTTTTTGCTCCTTTAGCCATAATCCCAATAACACCAAATTTATCAGTTAATACATTTAATATTTTAGATGCCTCAGAATAGTCAGTAGCAGATAAAACTATTCCTTTAAATTCCTCAATTTTCATTATCAAATTCTTCTCTCAAAAACATTTCATTATTTTGCCAATTCTTTTGACATCTTACATGTGTTTCTAAATTAACATGTTTATTCAAAAATTTTTCTAACCTCTCTCTTGAATCTATACCTATCTTTTTGATATTAGAACCACTCTTACCTATAACAAGTGCTTTTAAATTATCCCTATCTACTATAATATCAACAGATATATTTAACTTATTGTCACTTTCTTTATAATATATTGTCTTACACATAACATGATGAGGTAATTCATCATAAGTATTTTCTAAAACAGAAAGTCTAACTATTTCACTAGCTATAAATCTCATAGATATATCTGTTATATCATCTTCTTCATATATTTTATCTCTTTGAGGTAAATACTTTTTAATAGTCTTAATTAAATCATCTATATTACTATTATTAATAGACGAAATAGGAATAATTTCATTAAATTCATACTCTTTTTTTAACTCATCTATTTTTTTAAATAACAAACTCTTATCTTTTATTTTATCAATCTTAGTTAATATTAAAAAACATGGTTTATTCTCCTGTTTAATCTTATTTAAAATAAATTTATCAGTTTTTCCAAAATAAACACTACTATCAACTAAAAATAATATAACATCACAAATATCCAAACTATCATAAACAAAAGAATTAGTTTTCTTTCCAAGTTTATTCATTGCCTTAGATACTCCAGGTGTATCAATAAAAATAAGCTGTGAATCTAAATCAGTATATATACCTTTAATAGAATTAAGAGTTGTACCAAAAACATCTGAAACTATAGATATATCCATATTAACTATCTTATTTAATAAAGTTGATTTACCAACATTAGGTCTTCCTACAATTGATATATATCCACATTTCATTTTAAATCATCTCCTCCAAAAGGATAAGGACATAATTCTTCAACACTATGTTCAATATATTCACCATTTTTATTAAAACATCTTACAATACTACTTTTATCAAACATCTCAACTATCATCTGACGACATACAAAACAAGGCATTCCTATAGTATTATTAGATGATGTCATAATATTAATCTCTTTAAAATCACCTTTTTTATATCCATCACTAATCGCATTAAATATTGCAACTCTTTCAGCACAACAACCAGCACGAGTAGAAGCATCTTCTACATTAACACCATAATACTCTTTTCCATCTTTCATAACAACACAACTTGATACAGGATAATTTGAATATATAGCATAACTATTATTATGTAATTCTAATAATTTATCTTTCATATAAACCTCTTTTCTACAATATTACAATATATTATTAATATATATAATTAATTTAGGAACAAATATAATAAGTCCAATAATAAAAGAAATAAGAGCATTAACAAATACAGCTAAAGCTGAAATATCAAGAGCTTTTTTCGCAATATCACTATATTTATCCGTAGCTATATCAACCAAATATTCAATAGATGTATTAACAAGTTCTAAAGATATAACCATTCCAAATAATATCATACATATAAACCATTCCATCATAGATATTTTAAGCAAAAATCCAAATACAATAACAATAACAACAAATAAACTATGTATTTTTAAATTTTGTTCTCCATCATATGCTGGAATAATACCATCAAATGCATATTTAAAACTATTAATTAATCTTTTTCTATCAAATTTATTATTTTTATCTTTCAATCCCATATTCTTTTAATATCTCCTCTTGTTTAGAAAACATAATTTTTTCTTTTTCTATACTATCATGATCATAACCTAATAAATGATATAAACCATGTACACATAAAAAAGCAAATTCTCTTAAATTAGAATGATTATAACTCTTAGCTTGTTCATATATTTTATCTATTGAAACATAAATATCTCCAAGAACCCTAATATTATTAGGAAGTATAATACTATCATCATCCTCTAAAGCAAATGATATAACATCAGTTGGTCTATCAATATTTCTATATTCTTTATTTATCTTATGAATATAATCATTATCTACAATAATAACATTAACATAAGCACCAACAGCATTCTCTTTTTCTAATACTTTCATCATAATTTCTTTAACTTTTTCTACATCATCATCATCTATATCAACATTAACTAAATTATCAAACTCTATCATAAAACCACTCCAATAATAACAAGTATAAAACAAACACCAAATATAATAGAATATAGATTTAAAAAAAACTCACTTCTAAAAGACTTTGGTAACTTACATAATACTTTTCTACAAACATAATAAAGTAAAAACCCCAATATTCCACCAAAACAATTTAATATTATATCATCTATATCAAATACACGTCCAATATATCTTTGCATTATCTCTATAGATATAGAAGCAACAAAAGACATAATAAATGGAATATATATTTTCTTACTTTTAAAAAAATAACTAATAAAAAAACCATAAGGTATAAACATTATAACATTACCAATAACATTCTTAACAAAATATTTACTACTTATATCATATCTTAATATTTCTCTAAATGCTATAAAATTATTAGTACCAATAGAAGAACTATCTTGAAAAGAAACTATTTGAAATAAACATAAGACATACATAATTAATAATACATATATAATTTCTTTATATACATATACATGCTCTTTTTTAGTAATTAAATATATTATCCTAAAAGTAATATATATAACAATAACTAATATAATAATAGGTGCAGTAAAAACAAAAACATTATTTAATACATTCTTAATATTCATATTTATATTCATTTTACATCACATCTCTAAAACATTATAACATTTTATTATAATTTTTCATATAATGTTTTATAATAGAATAAATTAGGAAGTGATAAAATGATGAACTTGATTATAGCAATAATACCAGTAATATTATTATTAAATTATGTATATAAATTAGATTCTCATAAAGAACCAAAAAATCTATTAAGAAAAATATTCTATATAGGTGCATTAACATGTATTCCAGCTGCCTTTATAGAAGTATCATTAGAAAATATATTTTATACAGATGATTTAAAATATGGATATTTAAATCTATTAATATCAGTATTCTTCGGTATAGCAATAATAGAAGAATTAGTAAAATGGATAGTTATAAAAACACAAGCATATAATGAAAAAGATTTTGATGAATCATTTGATGCGATAGTATATTCAATATTTTCATCTTTAGGCTTTGCATGCTTAGAAAATATATTTTATGTATTTGAAAATGGTATCTCAATTGGAATAGCAAGAGCTATAACATCAATACCATCACATATGTATGATGCAATATTTATGGGATATTTTCTTGCTTTAGCAAAAAGAAATGATATTTATAAAGGAAAAAAAGATAGTTATATAATATTAAGTATATTAGTTCCAACAACAACTCATACCATATATGACTTTCTAATAATAGGAGAACTACATATATATTGGTTAATATTCCACGTTATAGCAACCATATTTTCATTAATACTTATTAAAAAACTAGCAAAAGAAAACAAACTTTTTATAGAAAATCAAAAAAATACTTTGTAAATAAAAAAATAGTGTTATAATAAATCTCAATTAGGGAGGTTTATAATGAACGATAATAATTTAATTGACAATTTTGATATCAAAATTGAAATAGTAAACAACATTATTGAAGAAGCAAAAAAATGTACTAAAGAATTTCCAGAAATATATGATCCAGCAATATGGTTAAATATAGTTAAAAAATCAATAGAAAATGCAGGATTAAATTACAATTCAATAATGTATGACGACAACAAATTACCATCTACAACATTAGATGAAGAAAAAATAGTAAAACAAGCATTCAAAAAGGAAATAATAAAAGAATATCTAAAAGACATTAAAAAAACAATATAATAAAAAACTCGTTTCTTAATATTGAAACAAGTTTTTTTATATA
>CADCRC010000012.1 GCA_902803795.1 uncultured Erysipelotrichaceae bacterium
ACTAGTGAAGTGTCTTGATCTAAAGTAATAACATATTTAATATTCAAATTTTTATTAAATAAATCATTAACATTAAAATACTTTTTATTATCTTCAGATGATAACTTTCCAAGTAAAATTTGATTAAAATGAACAAGAGCACCTCTTTTTCTTTCATATCCTAAATAATAGCCCTCATGAGTATTATAAATTCTCTTTCTATATATAAAATAAAATAACTCCTTACCATATTTTTTATTTAATTTTTTCGCATACTCTTCACCATATTCCATTATATCCTTATCATATGATTCCACTTCAACACTACTAGCTTTAACATCACCTAATAAAGTAAAATATAAATTACTAGATTTATTAATTAAATAAAAATTTTCTAATCTATTAAACATCTCTTTAACTTTTTCACGACTAGAAACAATAGTTGGAATAACACACATAGTCTTTACACTATTATCAAGTCCCTTAGAATAATCTATCTTACATATAGGAACACTCTTACAAACATTTAATAAAAATCTATTAACTAATTGTACAACAATTTGTCTAATAGGAATATACAATAACAAAGTACCAATAATTCTATTATGAATAAAATATTTAGACAAAATAATAGAAAAAAATAAACTAAAAACAAACACAACAAAAATATATAATAAACTTCTAAAATCATTATTATTATCTTTAAATAAATAAAATCCAATATGTTTATCTTTACTAATAATTTTCTTTAAATATTCATACTGATTAACTTTATTTTTATTAGCTAATTTTTTTAATCTAATTCTATATAAATCCTTAGTATCATCAGTCATATAAGGATATATATCATCTTGAAGTAATAACTTCTCTACTTTAGATACTTTTTCAAATAATTCTTCATTATTTAATTTAAATAAATCTTTTAAATTATTAAAAATATTAGAAATCAATATATCTTTATCAATATCCAAACTATAATAATCATTAACCATTTCTCTAATAGAAACATCTTTTTCTTCTAAATAATTATTCAATTCCCTAAACAAATTTTTATCATATCTTAATTTATTATTTAATTCAAATATATAAGTATTAGAATTAAGCATATTAGAATCAATAATATCTTTTAATTCAACATCTTCTTTATGTTCAATACATCTTTTTAAATCAGATTCAACTTTTTCACCTATTTTTAAATTATCAAATTCTTTCTGACATAAATTTCTAAGTCTATCAGTATATAAAAATATTAATAAATAAATAGCAGAAGATAACTCATCGTAAGAAAAAATATACTTATTATCTTTCTGATAATCTTTCAAACTATTAACTAAAACATTTATATTAACATTATAATTATAATTAATCAAAACCTGTTTTAAACAATAATAAATATTATTAGATGACTTAATTAATTTCCTAATTTTTTTCTTATCATGAATAATATTATTCTTATGTTCTAATAAAACATAAATATTATCCAATAACCACTCATTAGTTATACCAACATATTCTAACCTCTTAGTTTTATCAACAAGATAATTATAATAATCTAATATATAATCACAATCATCATAAAAATTCTTAATTATATTATTCATATATTACCTCCTACTTACTTCTCTAGTTATATTTATTTTATTATATCATATTTTTTTAAATAAAAAAGAAAAAGCATTATTTCAATCTCAATGCCATATCACCATTTAAATACTTATCAATATTATCATCATCAACAACAATCTATCAACAAGCAAATTCACATAATCAAACATCTACTATTTATTAAAATACATTATAAAAAACAAACAATTTATTGTACAAAAAAAAACAACTAATACAACTTATATTAATTGTCCATATTTATAAGAATTCACATTTTGAATATTATTTTCTCTTGATTTCATTATATCAGAAATTGTAATATTATCTTTTAAATCAGAAAACTTATATGTTTTATTCTTATCTAAGATATCATTTTTAAGGAATTTAGAAAACACAGAAGATTTAATATTACCCAATTGTTTTTCTTCAAACATTATTTTCCATTTATCAGAATTACTATCATACTTAAATGTAATCAATTCAAAATTTATTTTATTTGAAATTTCACCCATTTGTTGCATCTTTTCATAATTATTCATAGCTTTATCTCCAGAAAGTGAGCTATTTAATCCAAAATCATTATTAGAGCCACCAGAACCTGAACCCACAGAACCTCTAGAACTAGAACCTCCAGAACCACCAGAACTAGAACTTCCAGAGCCTCCAGAACCTCCAGAACTAGAACTTCCAGAGCCTCCAGAACCTCCAAAACTAGAACCTCCAGAGCCTCCAGAGTTTCCAAAACCACCAGAACTTCCAAAAGACGTAGATAAATTAGAACTTAATTGAGCATCAGCATTTCTATATTGACTAGAACTAAACAAAGCATCATCTCCCAATTTTTGAATTTGACCATTAAAAGAATCAACATAGTCTATTTGATCTAACAAAGTAGAAATACTAGAACTTAAAAAACCATCATGTTCATCACTTAGTGAAGAAAGTAATTCACCTGCCTCATCAATTGAATCAACTAAATTTTTATGAATACCAACTAAATTTCCAACTGCATTTCCTGCATTTTTCAATTCATCTTCTTTTACCTTTGTACTACTCATATATAACATAAAATCAACTATATAATAATAAGAAAAATATATATAATTGACAAATCCTTTCTAGTATCATTATTATATTTTTACTTTGTTGATACTAAACAAAAAAACACAATTAATATAAACAATCTAATGCTTATTAACAATATTATTAATATTAAAATAATCTCACGAATAAACAGCTAAAAAATCTCCAATTGCTCTTTCACTTCCACTAGAAGGGGTATATATAGGACTATCATCAACAACAGCAGAAGTCGATCCACCCATATCTAAAGCGCTCGCATTTGAACATCCCATTTGTGTTAAATACTCTGCAGCAGCCCTTGAATCAACATAACCTGTAATTACATAAAAATCACACGCACCCTTAGAACCAACAATAGTTTTATCATACCTAAAATTACCAGTATTTTCAACATTAAAATTATATTGACCATTTCTAAGTAAATTTCCTTCATGACAAGAAAATGTAGATACAACACCCATATCAACTAAATCTTGAGCAGTAGCTCCAACAGGAGCACTGAACATATTTCCATTTTTATCAATACACCACTCAAAACCAAGAGATGAACCATTATTAGAAACTACCTGTCCATTAGCAATAGCAATTCTAACAGTATTCGTCATATCCTGACTTCCATCACTATAATTAAAATGACCACCATTTATAACAACACTAGCTCCAGTTCTACTAGCAGCACTAGATGCAGTCTCAAGCCCATTAGCATACGCACCATTTGCAGAAGTATACGCAATTTGAGATGGATCATTACATACAACATGAGTTACCAAAAATTTATATCCACCATATTCTACTTCTTGAACTGTTGTAAATAAATCCTCACTTATGTGAGTGCGAATAGACTTATCAATCTCATCAGAATATTTTTCAACAGCAGAAGCAACACGAGTTCCCTCTTTTATTTTAGAATAATCTATTCCATAAGATTCAATAATACTATCTACCTTACTTTTTTCACTAATAATATCATCTAATTTCTTTTCATATTTATCAACTTCTATTTCAAATTTTTTAATTTCATCTTCAAATTTTTTAACTTCTACAACATCTACTGGATAACATTGTTCTAAATTTGCAATATTTTCATTATCAATATCTATATTATTTCTAACAACATTCAAATATTCCTCAACACAAGCTTCAAGTTCATCTAACTCAACCTTTCTTTGAGCATTAGCCAAAGCATCCATTTTATTCATAATAAATTTAAAAGAAGATTGTAAATCACTAATAGAATTAACAATACTTCTTCCCTTTTCATTAAGAGGTGCATCACCATTAAAATTTAAAGTATCAGGAGATAAACCACCATTTAACTGGGTATTTAATTCTTCTACAACTTTATAAACATAATCGTTACAAGCATCAATAACAGGATCAAATAACAAATCAACATCCTCCTGTTTTATTAATTCAGATATTTCAGTCTCATAAGTAATCGTCATATATATACTCCTATCTAAATTTTTATAGTAATCTACTTCATTTAATATATCAATTTCAAAACAAACATCTCTTAATCACATTATCTAAAACTAAATCAAATTATCATAAATTATATTAATTCTAAGTTGTCTTATTTTATTAATTAATATTTTTTATGAAAATAATTAAAATTCACAAGAACCAGGAGTTCTAGGATAAGCAATTACATCTCTTATATTATCAACACCAGTTAAATACATAATTAATCTTTCGAATCCAATACCAAATCCTGCATGTTTACAACCACCATATTCTCTTAATTTTAAATACCAATCATATGTTGACTCATCCATACCTAAATCTTCTATTCTTTTCTTTAATATATCTAATCTTTCTTCTCTTTGAGAACCACCCATTAACTCACCAGAGCCAGGAACTTCTAAATCAACAGCAGCAACGGTTTTACCATCATCATTCAATCTCATATAAAACGCTTTAATATCTTTTGGCCAATCTTTAATAAATACAGGGCCATTAAAATGCTCAGTTAAATATTTTTCATGTTCTCTAGCAATATCTTTACCATGTTCTGGTTCAAATTCCCATTTTACATTAGCTGATTTTAATATATCAATTGCCTCATCATGTGTAACTCTAGTAAATTTAGAATTAATAAGTCTCTCTAATTTTTCTTTTAAACCTTTTTCTACAAATTTATCTAAAAATTCCATCTCTACATTACAATTATCAAGCACATATTTAACAACATATTTTAAACACTCTTCCATAATATCCATATCGCCATCTAAATCACAAAATGCAACTTCTGGTTCAATCATCCAAAACTCATTTGCATGTGTTTTAGTATTTGAATTTTCAGCTCTAAAAGTAGGACCAAAAGTATATGTCTTTTTATAAGCTAAAGCAAATGTTTCAGCTTGTAATTGTCCAGAAACAGTTAAACTAGCTTTCTTACCAAAGAAATCTTTTGAATAATCAACTTTACCACTTTTAGCTATCCTATCTAAATCTAAAGTTGTAACTTGAAAAGTTTCACCTGCACCTTCTGCATCACTTGTAGTAATTTCAGGAGCATTTAAATATACATAATTATTCTCTTGAAAATATTTATGAATTGCAAGTGCAGCAACACTTCTTACTCTAAACACTGCTTGAAACAAATTTGTTCTAGGTCTTAAATAAGCTTGCTCTCTCAAAAATTCAACACTATGATGTTTAGGCTGAATTGGATAATCTTCTGGACAATCACCTTCTAATTTTATTTTTTCAACTTGAACTTCAAAATCTTGTCCTTTTCCTTGAGACTCAACAAATTTTCCCTCAACACTAATACTGCATCCTACAGAATAACTCTGTATTTTATCAAAATCTTTCAATTTATCATCATATACCAATTGTAAATGTTTAAAACAAGTACCATCAGAAAAATCAATAAATCCAAATTGTTTTTGTTTTCTATGATTTTTAATCCATCCCTCTAATTTAACTTTTTTATTCAAATATTTCTTTGAATCCTTATATATATCAACTACATCCATATTAAAACTCCTTTCTTTTAAAACAATGCAATTTGATTTGAATCAGGCATATCATTTAGTATACCCATTTCTTTCATTTTATCAACTAAAGTTTGTGATACATGTGCTTTTTTTTGAAAATCTTCAATACTTAAATATTCACCTTTTTCTCTTTGTTCAACTATACTTTTAGCAACAGTAACACCAAGTCCATCAATAGCGCTAAAAGGTGGATAAATCTCATTATCATTAACAGGTTTCCAAACTGTTGCATCACTCTTATATAGATCAATATTTAAAAACTTAATTCCTCTTGCTGTTGCCTCTAAAGATACTTTCAAACTTTCAGCTTGCCCAATTTCCTTGTTTGTCGCATCATATCCTTTTGCTTGAATATCTAAAATTCTCTCTTTAATTTTATCATATCCATCAATCATAGCCTCAACATCTATATCAGTAGCTTTAGAAGTTAACCATGATGCATAAAAATATACAGGCATATGAACCTTATACCAAGCAATTCTAAAAGCAGAAATTACATATGCCGCTGCATGCGCTTTAGGAAACATATACTTTATTTTAGCACAAGATCCTATAAACCACGAAGGAATTTTAGCATCTTCCATTGTTTTCTTATGTTTTTCCCAAGTCTCTGGATCTTTTGAAGCTTTTCCTTTTCTAACAAATTCCATAATTTTAAATGCTTTTAAAGGTTCAACACCATGGTACATCAAATAAACCATAATATCATCACGACAACCAATAGTCTCTTTAAAAGGAACAACATTATTTTTAATTAAATCCTGAGCATTACCAAGCCATACATCAGTACCATGAGAAAGACCAGATATTTTAATAAGTTCAGCAAAAGTTGTAGGTTTAGTATCTTCTACAAGTTGTATAGTAAATGAAGTACCAAATTCAGGAATACCAAGTGTACCAGTATTACACATAATTTGTTCAGAAGTTACGCCTAAAACACTAGGATCAGTAAATATTCTCATAGTATCCTTATCATCAAGAGGAACTTTAGTAATATCAGTATTTGATTGAAGTTGAATTTGTCTTAACTGAGTTGGATCAGAATGTCCCAAAATATCTAATTTTAATACACATTGATCAATTGCATGATAATCAAAATGTGTTGTTCTCCATGCAGATTCAACATCATCAGCTGGAAATTGAAAAGGAGTAAAATCAAACACATCCATATAATCTGGGATAACAACAATACCACCAGGATGTTGACCAGTTGTCCTTTTTACACCAGTACATCCAATAGCTAATCTTTCAATCTCAGCATTTCTAACATTTTCAATACCATTATCTTCAAAATAACCTTTTACAAATCCAAATGCAGTTTTATCCGCAACCGTACCAATAGTACCTGCTCTATAAACATTATCTTCACCAAACAAAACTTTTGTATATGCATGAGCAGAAGCTTGATTTAAATCAGAAAAATTTAAATCAATATCAGGAACTTTATCAGCATTAAATCCAAGAAAAGTCGCAAAAGGCATATCTTGTCCATCCTTAATCATTAAAGTATCACAATTAGGACACTTCTTATCAGGTAAATCAAATCCTGAAGAATATACACTACCCAAAGCATTTCCTTCATCATCATCAAAAATAGACAATTTGCACTTAGGACATCTATAATGGGCTGCTAAAGGATTAACTTCAGTAATACCCATCATAGTAGCAACAAAAGATGAACCAACAGAACCACGTGATCCAACTAAATATCCCTCATCATTAGAATGCTTAACAAGTCTTTGAGCTATCAAATATATAGGATCAAAGCCTCCACCAATAACTCCACCCAAAGATTTTTTAACAATCTTATCTATATCTTGATCTTTATTTTCATCTTTATTAGATAAATTATTTTTAATAAAAGAAATTACACTATCTTTACCCTTTATAATTATCTCATGAAGTTTTTTATAAATTTCATCTTCATTTGCATCAGAATATTCCTCTTTAATACTCTTTAATAAAATATCTCCATAAAGTTCAGTAGAAATTCTTTCTTCAATCATATGTGGCAATGGATTACCATACCACTCTTCTGCTTTAGAAAATACTAAATCAGTAACTACTACAGGACAATCCAAATACTCTTTTCCATCATCTGATTTAACGCGTGGAGAAAATGGAATTCCTTTTGTATCAATAATAACCTCTACAATATCAACCATATCAGCTATTTTCTTAGTATTATTAACTACTATATTTTCAATCAACTCATCATCTTCTAAAAAAGCAAAATCTTCTTTCATTTCCTGAGTTGTTCTAAAATGAAGTGAAGGTATTTCAGTAATTCCTTTTCTAGCAAGTGGATGTCTACCTCCACCAGGAACTTTTTGATTAACAATTACTTCTCTATATATTTTATCTTTTCTTGTTAAATGATGAACGTCACCTGTTGCAACAACAATCTTTCCAGAATCAATTGTCGTATTTATAATTTTTTTAATACTATTTTCAAGTTCTTCCTCATCATCAAAATCACCTGTTTGAATTAAATGATTATAACACTCTGGAGGCTGAACTTCTACATAATCATAAAAATTAATTATATTAGCAAGTTCACCTTCAGACTTAGTTCTCGCAAGTTTAAATACCTCACTCTCATAACATCCACTTCCAACAAGCAAACCATCTCTATATTTTTCAATTTCAGATCTCAATATTCTAGGAGTTTTATATAAATATGTTGTAGAAGCAAGAGAAACAATTTTAAATAAATTCTTCAATCCAGTCTTATTTTTAACAAGTAAATTAACATGATATGCAGCACCAAACTTATGTATTTCATTTCTATCAACCAACTTATCTAAATCACTCATCTTTTCAATATTCATAGAATCAAGTCTCTTAAGCATCTTATGAAAGATTAAAGCAGTTCCCTCAGCATCATAATCTCCTCTATGATGAGCAGACTCATCCCAAGGAACTTCATATCTTTTAACAAGTACTGACAAAGAATGTCTAGACTCATTCTTATCTAAAGATCTAGATAATTCTAATGTATCAATAACAGGATTATTAAAAGTACCAAGATTATATTTTTGATATGCCATTTCTAAAAAAGAAACATCAAATTTAGCATTGTGAGCAACCATTGGACAATCTCCAAACCACTTAATAAATCTTTTAATCGCATTTTCTTCATTATCTTTATCCTTAAGCATATCATCTGTAATATTAGTAACCTCAATAATTCTTTTAGCTAAAGGATGTCCAGGATTAATCAATTCATCATATTTTTCAATTATTTCACCATTTTTAATCTTAACTGCACCAATTTCAATAATAGAATCTTTACCACCAGCGTTAAATCCAGTTGTTTCAAAATCAAAAACAACATATGTTTGATCAAGCATAACACTATCATTAGGACGAACAACAATTTCAACACTATCATCAATTAAAGTTAATTCGCAACCATATATAGCCTTAAAAGGTTTTACTCCATCTTCTAAATTTTTATTATAATCTGTAATAAAATTAAACACATGAGGAAATGCTTGAACTCCATTATGATCAGTTATTGCAACAGCATCATGTCCAAGTTTAATAGCATGTTTTACTAGTTTTAATTCATCTATTACACCATCCATTTGACTCATCATAGTATGTGCATGAAGTTCCACTCTTTTATTTTCTGCACTATCTTTTTCAAAATCATCTTTTTTATCTATCTTTTCTATATCTCTAGCATTCAATACCAATTCTCTAGAATAAGGATCATTTTTAACATAACCTCTTATTCTATAATAATTACCACTCTTTAATTCTTTAGTTAATAATTTATATTTCTTATCATCTTTTTCGAACACTTTACAATATATACTATCAGTATCATCAGATATTTTTAAAGTTAATATTTTAAAACCAGTTTTTGCAGACTCAAACAATTCAATACCAAATATATATGCCTCTACAACAACATCATTAATTTCATTTTCAATCATTTTTATAGTTGAAATATTACCCTTTATCTTATGTCCAAATATTAAATTACCATTATCTTCAACAATTTCTTTTTTAACATCTTCTACATCTTTAGGTATATCAACAACAATCAT
Source organism: uncultured Erysipelotrichaceae bacterium (assembly GCA_902803795.1). GTDB lineage: Bacteria > Bacillota_I > Bacilli_A > RF39 > UBA660 > RUG14903. Next base: position 9,731 of record CADCRC010000012.1, read on the forward strand.
ATCTTTATTAATTTCTTCCAAAATATTAGTATTATGTCTTAATTTTATATCAATCTTATTAACATAACCAATTGATTTATAAAATAATTCTATATCATCAATAATATCATTTAATTTCTTCTCTTCTTGTTTATTATCTGCTTCAAGTACTATTTTATTATCATCAATTTTTATATCATCTAAATATATATCAATAACTCTAATTTTTTTATCTTTTTTTAATCTATTTAATAAATACTCATAATAATCTTTATATAATTCAACATCACTATTATCATCAACATTAAAATAATAATTAAAAGAAGCCATATTATCCATCTTATAACTATTATTAATTAATTCCATATATACATTAATAGGAAACATCTTATCAATATCTATATATATATTCCAAATATTTTTTTTAGAATCAACTTCTATTTTATTTAATTTAGAAGATTTAAAATAATCATAAAAATTTTTATTCAATTCTGTTATATCTAATAATTTCTGTATATTTTTTTCCATGATTATCCTCCTACATAATATCTATACCATTATTACTTAAAATATCATTAATATTATTATTTACATATTCTATAAAATCATATATATCAATTCTACTTAAATCATAATTATAAATATATCTATTTTCATCAAAAAACACATTATCTTTTTTCATATAATTTTTAATATCTTTTTTAGAAATACCTAAATACATTAAAAAATAAGGATAAATTTTAGTTTTAATACTATTATCTTGATTAGTTGCTAAATAAGGTAAAGATTTATTAGATATTGTAGTAGAAAGTTCATTAATAACCATCGCAACAATAGTATTAAAATAAGATGTATTTTTAGAATATTCCTGTTTTAATATAACATACAATATATCATATATAATAGAAATTGGATTAGAAAAATGTTTTCCTAAAATTATATAATTAACATTATTTACTTCAACAACTTCTACTATATTTAATTTATCATATACAATTAAAACTTTATATAAAGGCAATCTTCTTTTTAATATTCGCTTTAAATTCTTATTAATATCCTTTTTATATTTATCCCATACACTTATAATAGAAATTTTATATTTTTCAACATAATCAATTATATTCTTATATTCTACTGTATCCTCTAATATATTATATATAGTATCATCATCAGGTATATAATTATCTAAATCATTTAACATTTTATTTTTATCATCATACATTTTCTTATATTCACTATTATATATTTTCCACAATTTAGTTTTATAATTATTAAATTTATTAGAAAAAGATCTAGTAAAAAGTAATTCCCACATTAACAAATAATCATCTATATAAAATTCTAATTCCATAATTATCAAACTCCTAATAATATAATATCAAATTAAAAATAAAAGTTAAAGTTTTTTATAAAAAAAACAACTAATACAACTTATACTAATTGTTCAAATTATTAACAAATGACAATACATTATTATCATCTATTTTATTATTTTCTTGTTTATTTTCTTGTTCACGTTCTTCACTAACACTCATTATATCATCTAATGTAATATCTTCTTTTAAATCAGAAAACTTATATATTTTATTATTATCTAAAGTAGTTTCAGTTTTAAGAAATTTAGAAAAAACAGAAGCTTTAATACTACCCAATTTTTTTTCTACTAACATTATTTTCCATTTGTCAGAATCACTATCATATTTAAATGTAATCAAATCTTTATCTAATTTACTATCTTCACCCATTTGTTTCTTTTTTTCATAATTATTCATACCACTGCCACCTGAACCAGAACCTTCTTTAGATGAATTATTAATATCTTTATATACATTAGAACTAAGTAACGCTTCATCTCCCAATCTTTGAATTTGATCATTAAATTCATTAACACGATCTATTTGATCTGATAAAGAAGAAATACAAGACGCCAAAAAACCATCATGAGCATCGCTTAATGAAGATAGTGAACCTATTGCCTCATCAATTACCTCAATCAATTTTTTATGACTGCCAACTAAACCTCCGACCGCATTACCAGCATTTTCTAATGCTTCCTCTCTAACTACTGTATTATCCATATAAATCATAAATCAAAAATATAAAAATCTTATATAATTGACTACTCCTTTCTAGTATCTTTAATTTTTTTATTATTTGTTGATACTTAACAAAAATCAATATTTATAATAAATTATTATAAACTAAATATTTACTAAGATTTAGTAAAACCATTTAACTTACTTTTTTCACTAGATATTTCATCTAATTTTCTTTCATATTTTTTTATATCTACATCACATTCATCAGATATATTACTCCACTTGCTAACTTCATCTGCATCTACATCTTCACATTCTTCTAAAGCTACAACATTACCATCAGCAACACCTTTATTATTTCTAACAACATCCAAATATTTCTCAATTTGATTTTCAAGTTCACTTAATTCTTCTTGCCTTTGAGTATTGGCAAAATCAATCATACTATCCATGATTGATTTAAAAGATGACTTTAAATCAATAACAGAATTAACTATATTTTTTCCTTTTTCAGTAAGTGGTGCCTCACCTTCAAAATTTAAAGTATCTGGAGATAATCCACCATTTAATTGTGTATTTAATTCTTCAACAACATTATAAATATAAGTATTACTAGCTTCTATAACAGGATCAAGTAATGAAACAACATCCTCCTGTTTTATAAGTTCAGAAATTTCAGTATCATAATTAATAGTCATATAAATCCTCCTATTTTAATTCCTCAAGTAATCTATCTTCATCCCATATTTCAATTCCAAGACTAACTGCTTTATCATATTTAGAACCAGGATCTTTTCCAACAACAACAACATCTGTTTTCTTAGAAACTGAACTAGAAGTTCTACCACCTCTATTTTCAATTTCAAGTTTTACATCTTCCCTAGAAAAATTATCTAAACTTCCAGTAACAACAAACGTTTTATTAGTAAAAGATGTATTTTCAACAATATCGATTCCAACATAATCCATACTAATTCCAAGTTGTCTTAGTTTATTAATTTCATCAATATTTTTTTTATTATGAAAATATTTATATAAAGATTTAGCTATAACAGGTCCAATATCACGAATATTAGAAAAATCCTCTTCTTTAGCATTCAAAATATTATCTATATTATGAAAATTCTTAGCTAAAATTCTAGCACTTTTTTGTCCAACATTTTCTATTCCAAGACCAAATAACAACTTATCCAATCCTTCTAATTTACTTTTTTCAATAGCATCAAGTAATGAGTTAATACTCTTATTACCAAGACCTTCTAATTTTATAAGTTCATCTTTTTTTTCATATAACTTATATATATCAGAATAATCTTTAACAAATCCAAAATTATATAAATCCTCACATAATGCTTCACCAAGTCCATCTATATTCATTGCATTCCTTTCAGTAAAATGAATAATATTATTTATCTTTCTAGAAGGACAATCATTATTCTCACAATAATAATCAACTAATCCCTTTTTAACAAGTAAACTATTACACATAGGACATTTGTCAATCATAACAAAATCTATTTCATTACCATTTCTCCTTTCAACAACAGGACCAACAACTTCAGGTATTACATCTCCAGCCTTTCTAATCGAAACAATATCACCTATTTTTAAATTTTTATTAATAACATAATCTTTATTAAATAAATTAGCACGTGATATAGTAGATCCCGCAACAAGAACTGGATCAAGTACAGCATTAGGAATAATAATACCAGTTCTACCAACAGTAAATATAATATCTTTAAGCTTAGTCAAAACCTCTTTTGCTGGAAACTTATAAGCAATAGCCCATTTAGGATATTTCATAGTAAATCCAAGTTTTTCTTGCAATAAAATATCATTTACTTTAATAACTATTCCATCTATATCATATTTTAAAGACTCTCTCAATTCTCCCTTTTCTTTTATATATTTTAAAACATCATCTATATTTTTAACAACCTTATTATTAGGATTAATTTTAAATCCAAGTCTTTTCATATATTCTAAAGCTTCAGAATGTGTATTTAAACCATAATCTCTAGGATTAGGTAAATGATATATAAAATTATCAAGATGCCTTTTTTGAGCAATCTTACTATCTAATTGTCTAATAGATCCAGCCGCAGCATTTCTACAATTTTGAAATAAAGGTAAATTGTTTTTTTCTCTTTCTTTATTTAATTCTTCAAGTGTATTTTTATTCATAAATATTTCGCCACGAACTTCAATATCAACTTTTTCATTTAGTTTCAATGGAATAACCTTAATAGTTTTAACATTATGAGTTATATCTTCTCCAATAACACCATTACCACGAGTAGCTCCTCTAACTAATATACCATCTTTATAAAGCAAAGAAACAGACAATCCATCAATTTTTAATTCACATACATATTCTGGTATAATACCCTCATCTTTTATTTTTTTATCAAAAGATAAAATCTCTTCTTCATTAAATACATCAGGTAAACTCATCATTGGTATTTTATGTTCTACTTTAACAAACTCATCTATAACCATTCCACCAGCATGTTTCGTAGGAGAATTATCAACTATCCAATCAGGATGCTTTTCTTCTATTTCTATTAATTCACGAAGTAAACTATCATATTCTTGATCTGTAATCGTAGGATTATCAAGAGTATGATAATTATAATCAGCCTCATTTATTATATCAACCAATTCTAAATATCTATTCATATAAACCACCTATAATAATTGTAACAAAAA
>CADCRC010000013.1 GCA_902803795.1 uncultured Erysipelotrichaceae bacterium
AATGCTATTGTTGAAGATATGGCAGCATATCCTGAAGATTATTCAAACGAAGATGTAGCAACTATAGTATTAGGTTAATAATTAAACTGCAATTTATTGCAGTTTTTTATTTTCATTTATTGATTTTAATTTACTAATATTGTAGAATATCATTGTTGGAGGAAAAAATGATAAACAAAAATAAAAAAAACAAAGAAATAATAAACAAAAAAACTGATACATTATCAGTTTCCAAATCAAATATTGAAGAACTAAAATCTAAAATAGAAGATAATATTAATTCTACAACAAACGCAGATGAGTTAAAAAAAGCAGTTGAAACAACAATAAATAATTTTACAGAAAATCTAACACCATCAGTAAAAAAATTGAACATAAAAAGACTTCAAAATTCATTTAAGAATTCAATCGAAGGATTGAAATTTGCATACACAAATGAATCAAGCTTAATTATACTAACATTATTCGATATATTTTTTATCATACTTGGAATATGGTGTCAAATAAGTAGATTAGAATGGATATTTGTAGTAATAATGATAATAACTTCATTTGCTGCAGAACTATTAAATACATCAATAGAAAAAACAGTAGATTTAGTAACTAGAGAATATCATCCATTAGCTAAAATAGCTAAAGATACAGGTAGTGCAGCAGAATTTGTATACGATATAATGTTATTTATTATGGCATGCATAATATTCTTACCACATATATTTAAAATGTTTAATTTATTTCAATAAATGTATTATCTAAAATAGAAGGATTATATTCTTCTATTTTTTTTATATCATTCTTGCTAATAATAAAAGTATATTCAACTTTATCATTAAATTTCTTATCTATTATTTTTGCATTTTTAAGCAAATAATCAATATCTTTAACATTTTTATAATCAAAACTTAATAATACTTTATATGCTTCTACTAATTCAATAATACCAGATTTTAATAAAACATCATTAGCAGCTTTCCTATATGCTCTAGATAATCCACCAACACCAAGTTTTATACCACCAAAATATCTGACTACAACACATAATATATGATTTAATTGCCTTTTTTCTAATAAATCTAGTATTTGAAAACCACTTGTTTTAGAAGGCTCATTATCATCATCATATTTACAAAAACCATCAATTAAATACGCATAGGTATAATGTGTAGCATGCTCATATTCCAATTTTATAGAATTTAAAATATCTGTAACTTCATTTATAGAATCAACTTTAAAACTAAGTGAAATAAACTTGGAATTTTTTACAATAAATTCATTAAAAGAATTTTGTTTAATAGTATACATATAATCACCAAATATATTATATATTATATTTATAAAAAGTAAATTATTTCATCAAAAATAACTATTAAATAAATGCATTTTTTAAATACGCTTAATCCTTTTAGTATCAATCATATTATAGGAAAATTATGTTGTAAAGTTTAACTTTTTTAATGTTTTGTATTGAATTTGAAATTAATTATGATAGAATTAATATAGTAGAGGAGAGGCAAATATGAAAGATAAGAGTGGAACATTAAAAAATTTATTTAACAAACTCAACAAACCAATTGGTTCTCAAAAACAAGATAAAAATGTTAATCCACCACAAGTTGCAACAAATAACTCAGATTCATTAATTAATCAAACAGCGCAAGAAATTATGTCATCAACAGATACTTCAAAAAAAACAACAATCCCAAAGAAAAGATATAAATATAAGATAATAAACGCAGTAGGCAAAAAAGAAAATGGTACATTTGAAGCAGAAAGCGCAGAAGAATTACGTAATTTTTTACTATTACAAGAATATCAAGTATTAGAAATAAAAGAAAGATCAAGTTCAGATATAGATATTAATATAGGCAATAAATTAAAAGTTGAGGATTTATCATTTATGTTAACACAACTCTCAACATATATAAAAGCAGGTATACCACTTGTAGATTCAGTTAGAATTTTAGCAAAACAAGCTAAAAAACCAACAATTAAAAAAAGTTATTATACATTAGTATATGAACTATTACGTGGGCAAAATTTAAGTGATGCAATGGCAGAACAAGGAAACTTCTATCCAAAACTATTAATTAACATGATTAAAACAGCCGAAATGACAGGAGATTTACCTTCAATTTTGGATGATATGAGTGATTATTATACAACAATGGATCAAACAAGGAAACAAATGATAAGTGCAATGATATATCCTACTGTAGTTTTAACAGTAGCCATTGGAGTACTAGTATTTATGCTTGTTTATTTAGTACCACAGTTTGCCGCAATGTTTGAGCAACAAGGTAATGATTTACCACCAATTACAAAATTTGTTATGAACCTATCAAATTTTACAGTAAATAATGCACTTCCAATCATAATTTCAGTCGTATTATTTATAATAATATTTATAATATTATTTAAAAAAGTTCAAAAATTCAGAGAAGCAGTACAAGTAATATTAATGCATCTACCTGTAATAAAAAATATAATTATATATAACGAAATGGCTAACTTTACAAATACTTTTGCTTCATTAATAAATCACGGAGTATTTATAACAGATTCAATGGAAATACTATCTAAAATTACAAATAATGAAGTATATAAAAGAATAATTAATAAATCATTAGAATATTTAGCACGTGGTGATACAATATCTACTGCTTTCAAAGGAGAATGGGCAGTACCTATTGTTGCATATGAAATGATTGTTACAGGTGAATCAACAGGCCAATTAGGAGAAATGCTTGAGAAAGTAGGAAAGTATTTCCAAATGATGCATAAAAGTGTCATTGATAGATTAAAAAGTTTAATAGAACCAATGATGATATTAATGCTTGGAGGAATAGTTGGAATAATCCTTTTATCCATTATTCAACCAATGTTCGCAATGTATGATAACGTTCAATAAAAGGTGAAAGAATGGAAACTACATATTTAGTTTTTTTCTTTATAATAGGAACATTTATGGGTTCCTTTTATACAGTAGTAGGCAATAGATTGCCTAAAAATATATCATTTATAAAAGGAAGATCACATTGTGATGTATGTAATCATACATTATCATTTATAGATATGATACCAATATTGTCATATATCGGATTAAAAGGAAAATGTAGATATTGTAATAGTCGAATATCACCACAATCAACATATATGGAAATATATACAGGAGAATTATATGCATTAAGTTACTGCATATTTGGTACATCATATAAATTGTTAATTGCAATAGGAATTATAACCATGCTTATAATAATATCTATATCAGATATTAATTATTTAATAATACCAGATGAAATTATCATTTTTTTTTCAATATATTTTATTATAATAAATCTATTAAATATAGGAATAACTGAAACATTTAAATCATTTTTATATGGTATAATACTATTTTTATTAATGTATATAATTATGCTAATAGGAAATAAAATATTTAAAAAAGAATCTCTCGGTGGAGGAGATATAAAATTAATGTTTATATTTGGACTTATTGAAACACCACTTATGGGAATAGTTTCAATATTTATAGGAAGTATAATTGCATTACCAATATCATTATATTTATTATATAAAAATAATGAACATATTATACCTTTTGGACCATTTCTTTTATTAGGATTAACATTAGTTTACATGACGCAATTTAATGATAACGCATTGTTTTCTTTTTTAAATTTTTATACATAATTATAGTAAAAATGTGATATTATAAATTTGGAGGGATATTATGAGTCATTCTATTGAAAAAATAATACAAAACAAAGAATTTACTAATCACTATAGAGAATTATTAACATATAGACTAACTTTTGCATCATTAGAACTAGAAGGAGAAGATGGTCCTTTAAATACAGCTTCTCAAGCATTAAAAATAGATGCACAATTAAATGCAATGAATTATGTTTTTAGTTGTAATCAAAGAGATTACCATCATATAGCTTTTTTAAGATATGCTTGTCAAATAGAAAAATTATTAACAGATGGTGAATATACAAATTTCAGAAAAATGCATGCTGAAGTAAATGGTTCTTCAAGAAAAAGAAGTGAACCATATATGATAAACTCCGATTTATTAAATCTACAAGATGATTATGAATATAATATAGCTAATTTTAAGAAGAAATTAATAGATAACAATAATGAATATAATGAAGAATTAGATGACGAATTATTTAGAATTATAGCTTTATATCACATTAGATTTTTATTAATACACCCATTTGGTGATGGAAATGGTAGATGTGCAAGAATAATAATGACTAAAGCATTATACGATAATAACAAAGCTCCATGTATAATAACGGAAGAAACAAAAAGACAATATTGTGATTATATTGAAAACAATGATGTAGAAGGTATGGCAAAATTTTTAAAAAAATTATCTAACTATGAATATAACAATATAATGTTACCAATATATGAAAAAATAAATATAATAGAAAGCAAGAACAATGTCAAATTATAATTTAATGCCGGCAGATACATATCAAGTTATAAATAAAACAATAATAACAAATAAAAATATTGAAATAATCACAAATTTGTATCAACCTATAATAGGATCAATTTCAACATCTCTTTTTTTTACACTATTAGACGATTTAAACAATAAAGAAATAATGTCATTAGATTTAACACATTATCATCTCATGACATCAATGCAAGTAAGTTTAGAAGTAATAGAAGAAGCAAGAGAAAAACTAGAAGCATTGGGACTATTAAAAAGTTATATTAAAAATGGAAATGTAGATAATTACATATATGAAATATATTCACCAATAACACCACTTGAATTCTTTAATCATCCAATATTAAATATAGTATTATATAATAATTTAGGAAAACAAGAATATGATAAATTAAAAAATCTATATAAATATCCTAAAATTAACTTAAAAGAATATAAAGATATAACAAAAAATATAAATGAAGTATTTAAAGTTTCACTTAAAACAGACATGGAAATAGATGATGGAATAAGAGGTGTAAATACAAGAAAAATTATAAGTAATAATGGTATAGATTTTACACTATTACAAGAATCAATTCCTAAAAATATGATTAGCAATAAATGCTTTAACGAAGAAAATAAAAATCTAATAAATTCATTAGCTTTCATATATAATTTAAATACTATAGATATGCAAGAATTAATAAAAGAATCATTAAATGAAAAAGGAATGATAGATAAAACAGAATTAAGAAAATCTGCAAGAAATTACTATCAATTTAACAACAGAGGAAATCTTCCAACACTAATATATAATAAACAACCTGAATTTTTAAAAAAACCAAAAGGAGATTCATCAAAATGGGCACAAATGGTTTACCTATATGAAAATATAACACCATATCAATTACTTAAAAAAACATATAATGGAGCAGAACCAACAGATAGAGATAAAAAACTAGTAGAATCACTATTAGTAGATCAAAAATTAAACTATGGTGTAGTAAACGTATTAATTGCCTATGTATTAAAAGTAAATAATAAAAACCTAAATAAAAACTTCATAGAAACCATTGCAGGCCAATGGAAGAGATTAAATATTCAAACAGTAGAAGAAGCAATGAAAGTAAGTGAAAAAGATCATAATAAATATAAAAAACTAAGTCACCAAAAAAATAAAACAGAGACAAAAAAAATAATAACTAAAACAGAAAATGATAATATCCCAATTTGGTTTGAAAAAAACTTACAAAAGCAAGAAGCATCAAAAGATGAATCAAAAGAAATGGAAGATTTATTAAATAATCTAATATAAAACTGATAGAAAGAACTATCAGTTAATTTTTTTATATAATTCTTCAAATATATCTTTTAAATCATTATGTAATACTAAATTACATATATTATCATATGGAGTAAAATCTCTATTTAATAAAACAATTTTTTTACCATTAAAATAGTTAATATATCCTGCTGCAGGATAAACATTTAAAGAAGTACCAGCAATAATTAATAAATCCGCATTCTTTATTACACTAATTGCACTATTAGTAACATTTTCGTTTAATGGTTCCTCATATAATACAACATCAGGCTTAACAATACCACCACATTCATCACATATAGGAACATCATTATTATTAAAAACATAATTCTCATCAAAAAACTTATGACATTTAACACAATAATTTCTTTTAATACTGCCATGAATTTCATATAGATTTTTAATTCCAACAGTCTCATCAAATCCATCTATATTTTGTGTAATAACACCTAGTAATTTATTTTTATCTTCTAACTTTTTTAATGTTTTATGAATAATATTAGGATTATATTTAGTAGAATTTAAATTATCTCTATAAAAATCAAAAAATTCTTTAGTATGTTCCCAAAAAAATGTATTAGAAAGCATATATTCAGGAGAATAATCATATTTTTTATTATATAATCCATCTTTAGATCTAAAATCTTTTAAACCACTTAATGTAGAAACTCCAGCACCAGTAAAAAAAACAATCTTATTATTATCATTAATTAATTCTATTAATTCATCAATCATACTATCACATCCTCAAAATTAAATTAAAACAAAACATTTTTACTACCAATTTAATTATATATCAAAAATTGACAAAGAAGTATAAAAGTGATAAAATTTAATTGTTTTAGAGGTGAAGTTTGTGAAGAAAAAAATATATATAAGCCATAGAACAATAAGTTTATTTTTTTCAGCAATAGGTACATTCCTGATTGTAATTGCTTTAAAATTGAATTCATATAATCCAATTATGGATAATTATAATCATGCAAAATTATCTACAAAACTAGCTATGCCAAATATTAATTTAAGAAAAGAAGCAAATGAAGAAATAGTTGTAAACAATGAATCTGATAATAATTTATTACAACCATTAGTAAACGTAGATGAAATAGTTTTAGCACAAACACAATTATATGTACCACCAAGAGTTGAAGTATTTAATGGAATGACACAAGAAGAATTAGCTGCCCAAACAAAAAGCATATCATGGGATGGATTACCATTAAGTAGATCAAGAGGATCAATTTATGGACCTTCTGGGAAAGAAACATATTATGATTTGCCAATGTGTGGAGTAATAAGAGGAATGAGAGCAAGAGGATTTTCAAGTGATCAATACACATATTGGATAAGAGATGATGGAGTAAAAATGTTTGGAAATTATATAATGTGTGCAGCAAATTTACAACTTCATCCATACGGAACATTAGTTGAAAGCAGTTTAGGTACATGTATGGTAGTAGATACCGGATCTTTCGCATCAGGAAATCCTACACAACTAGATATCGCAACAGACTGGACTAATAATAATCAAGATACATACGATTGCGGAGCATAAATAAAAATAAGGGGTTTGGGAAAAATGAATAATAAACAAGAAAAATATAATAGAAACTTTATTAATATGGTTAATAAAGAAAATTTAGAATATAAAAAATTAAGAAAAAAAAGAACAAGAAAAAATATAAAAAAGCAAAACAAATTTGGTAAAGTTATAAAATACAGAATTTTACCAGCTTTTTTAGTTATATCAACATACAATATTACAAATAAGATAATAAATAAAGATGTTTATTTTAAATTAATGAACAACTCAAATATATATAACAATAGAAATCTATTACTTTCAAAAGAAGAAGAAGAACAAATAGAAAATGATATTAATAAAATAAATAATATTGATACAAATGAATATAATAAAAAAAGTCTATATTTATTAAAAGCAATTGTAGACAATAAAAAATTAACAGATGAAGAAAAAGATGAAGTATATAAAATAATAGAAATAGTAGATGACAACAAATATACAAATTTAGAATTATCATACAAAAGATTAAGGAATCTAGATATAGAATATAAACAAACAAGACCATTTTATGTAAAAGAAGAAACACTAGGTTCTTACTATTCCCTTATAAATCAAATAAATATATATGAAGACAATGAAAAATTTAATGTAAAAACACATGAATTGATACATTCCATATACTATAAAAACAATGAAACAATACCAACATATTTTAAAGAAGGAATGACAGAATTATTGAATAATGAATATTATAGTGAAAATCCATTTTATGAGGATTCAATATATATATATGAGATATGTTATGTAAAAATATTATGTAATCTATTAGGCAGTGATACTATATTGGAAACATATACAAAAGCTGATATAAATATATTAATTGACGAATTAGAAAAAATAACTAAAGATAAATTTATAGCAAGTAAGATAGCATATTTAGATGATAAACAATTTGAAAAAGAAAAAGTAAATGAAACAGATAAAAAATATATAAAAGATACATTAAATATAATAAAAGAATTAATGAATAAAAAAATAAAAGATACAGAAGAAATAGATGAGGATTTAATAAAAAGTTATGAATCACTATATTATAATATTGGATTATATGAAACCTGTCTTGAAAATGATTATTATAAACATTATATAAATTATATAGAAAAAAATGGATTAGATGAGAAAGCATATTTTAATAAAGAATTAAATACTGTCAAAAAATATCAAAAAGCAAAGTAAAATATATTTGTTTTTTTATTTTGTATTGTAAATTTAAAGAAAAAATATTAAAATATTTATATAAAGATAGGGAGTATGTAAAATGAATCAGAATCAAACAAATAATAATATTGTAAATAATAGTATTCAAAATAATGCATATAATAATCAATCTACAATACAATATCAACAAAGCGTAAATACACAAATAGATAATAATAGAATGAAACAAAATAATACTAATAAAAATAAAAGTAAAAAAAGTATTTTTACAATTTTATTAATATTTGTAATTATAGGACTATCAGTATATATTTATTATACTGATACTATGTATAAGAATCAAATAAATGAAATAAAATATAGTTGTACACCCCTTGCATCACAATCAGAATTAACGCAGCTAAATATAGAATCAGACACTGTAAAAAACCTATATTCTATTATTTCTACAAATATTGAAGAAGATTTAGCAGACAATCAATTAGATGAACAGATGAAATTATATTTAGCTCTAAGACAAGTACCAAATAATAAAATAAATAATAGATCAAATTGTAACTTATTCAATATAACTTCAATGATTCCATACACATGTGACGATAAAGTTTTTACACCAAGAGCAATCAAAGAAGAAGACTTAATGTTGGAAGTTAGAAAATTATTTGGAGAATCAACAATAATACAAAATCAAAACATACATCCAGGATATTGTGTAGGAGGATATCAATATATTAAAGAAAGAGGAGAATATGTTGAAGGAATATGTTCAAGACCCTCAGTAGTTAGTGCTAATGTAAATAAAACATTAATTAAAGCAACCACACAACAAGGCTATATTAAATTATATGAAAAAGTCGAATATAGATATATTAATCAAAATGATAAAGAAAGATTAAAAAGTGGAACATATGTATATACATTTAAATTAGATAAAAATTATAATTTTATATATTTATCAAAAGAATATGAGGTGTTATAATGCAAGATAATAAAATGATAATAGAAACAATAGTAACAGGTTTTTTAGAGGAAAATTGTTATGTAATAATAAAAGGCAATAAGTGTCTAGTAGTAGATCCTGGAGATGACTATTTAAAAATAAAAGAAAAAATAGGAAATAATAAAGTAATAGGAGTACTTATAACACATAGTCATGCAGATCATATTGGTGCACTTAGACATTTTCTAACAAGCCGTACAATAAAAATATTTAAAAAAAGTAGTACTCAAGAAAAAGAATATGAAATAGGAGATTTTAAATTTAAAGTAATATTTACTCCAGGTCATTCAATAGATTCAATATCATTTTATTTTGAAGAAGAAAAAATTATGTTTGTAGGAGATTTTATATTTAAAAATACAATAGGAAGATGTGATTTACCAGGTGGAAATGAAAAACAAATGAAAGAATCATTAGAAAAAATAAAAACTTATTCAGATAATATAACATTATATCCAGGACATGGAGAAATTACAAATCTTAAAGCAGAAAAAGAAAATAATGAATTCTTAAAATAAATTTTTTTATGATAAAAAATAGAAATAATTGAAAATATATTTAGAAAATCATTAATAAATAAAGAACACAAAGAATAATTATTAATAAATAATTACTCTTTTTTTAATATTTGTGATATTATTAAATTATGAAGAAAAATAATGAACCAAGATTTTATATTTTAATTGCTAAACCAATATTATATATATTTGTAAAATTTTTTATACGCCCAAAAATAATAGGACTTGATAAAATACCAAAAAAAGGAAGAATAGTACTTGCAGGTAATCATACAAATAATTTAGATTCAGTGATGCTTGTCGGAATTATTCCAAGAGTAATTCATTTTATGGCAAAAGATTCATTATATAAAGGAATTAAAAAAATACTATTTTCTAACATGGGAATAATACCAGTTAATAGAAAAATACATGATAAGAATTCATTATATAAAGCAATAGAATTATTAAATGAAGATAAAGTAATAGGAATATTTCCAGAAGGAACAATAAATAGAACAAATAATATAATATTACCATTTAAAATTGGAGCAGTTAAGATGGCACATGATACAAATAGTCAAATAATACCATTTACAATAAAAGGAAAATATTTCTCTTCAAATTTAAAAATAGAATTTCTAGATCCAATAAAAATAAAAGATGAAAATGATTTAACACAAGAAAATAAAAGATTAGAAAATATAATAATAAATAATTTAGGAGGTGAATAAAATGGGAATACTTGATGATATGAAATTATTTACATTTTTAGGATTTAAAAAGAAACCGGATGCTCCATGGAAAAAGTATATAAATAAAGATGATATGAAAATAGATACACCAAATATAACAATATATGATTTCATATATGAAAAATCATCTAATTTAGGAAATAAAACAGCTATCAAATACTTTGAAAATAATATATCTTATAATGAATTCTTTAAAAATATTGATATTTGTGCAAAAGCATTTTTAAGTAATGGAATAAAACAAAATGATATAGTAACAATAATTTCAGCAAATATTCCAGAAGCATTATATTGTTTTTATGCATTAAATAAAATAGGAGCAATTTCTAATATGCTACATCCTTTATTATCAGAAAATGAAATAAAAGATGCACTTAATACTTATTCATCATCAATAGTAGTGTTTATGGATATTTGTTATTCAAAAATGAAAAATATTATAAATGATACAAAAGCATATAAATATATAATTATATCTGCAGATGACTCGATGGATATAATTACAAAAATAGGATATAAAATAACACAAGGATATAAAATAGAAAAACCATTAAGAGATAGAAATTCGATAATTATATATTGGAAAGATTTTATTAAAAGTGGAGTAGGTTATACAAAAGAAATAAAAGCAATAAATAATCCAAAAGATAATCCAGCAGTAATACTGCAAAGTGGAGGATCAACAGGTACACCTAAAGGAATAGTATTATCTAATGGTAATTTTAATTCTGCAAATATACAAGCAATAAAAGCATACCCTGATTTATGCTCAGAAGATGTAATATTAGGAATAATGCCAATATTTCACGGACTAGGATTAGAAGTTGGAATAAATGATGCATTCTTTGTAGGAGCAACAGTTGTTTTAATACCAACATTCAAAGCACAAGAATTTGA
>CADCRC010000014.1 GCA_902803795.1 uncultured Erysipelotrichaceae bacterium
CATTCTCCATCATATTTTTCTCCTTCTTCAACTGGAACTCTAACTGTTATTTCTTCAGAATCACATCTATATAAATTTTTTCCTTTATCACCTATACTATTGAAAAAATAATCGTTTGCTGGTTGTATCATTTCATTATTACCATCACAGCAAGCATCTCTCATAGAGTAAAATGGTATATCTGAGTGAAATACACATGGTGCGATACTAAATTCATCATATTTATTATTTTTTTGTTTATTAAAGGAATTTTTATATGCTCTATCTAGGAATACTTCATATGATCTTTTTACTGATTCGCTGCTTCTATTCATAACAGTTGGATCAGTTCCTGGAACCAGTTTAACTGCTATTCCTAGCTGACAAACATTGTTTCTTTCTGTACATTTTATTTCTTCTGCAGTAAATGTAGTTGTTTTCCATATATATTTGTTTTTATCATCTTTTTCAACCCACATTTCTACTTCGCCTTTGACTACTGCAGTACTTTCATCTGCTGAACTAATTATGTTTAAAAATTTATCATACACTTCAGTGTTACTAGAAAGTTTTTCGGACATGCTTTCCCATTTTAATCCTTCATAATATGCTAAAATTTCAAATTTTATATGATTTCCTTTTTTTGCTTCTTCATATAATAATTCTAAGTCTTTTTTTCCCCAACTTCCTTTAGCTGGATCTGCTGTTGCGACTAAGTTGTATTGTTTTGCTGCTTTTTGATTATTTACGATATCTATATCTAAATTGTATAAATCTTCATCCTTTATATAAGTTCCACCCTCTGTTACAAAATCATTTAGGATTTGATTAAACTCACTGTATTTGCTAGATACGCTATCACTTGAAGAGTCCATTCCTCCCATTTGCTTATAGAAATATGGTGCACTTATAGTTGGTTTTGCATTGACTTCTAATGTCATCATAAATAAAATAACAAAGCTAAATAATAATATAATTTTTTCTTTCCTCATTCTCATTTTCCTCACCTTATGTTCAGTATATCATATTTTTTTAAGTGTGTTAATTTTATTTTTAATTTAGTAATTTTTTCATTTTTTTGACTTTACTATTGTTAAGTATAATTTAAAAAATTATTATATTGTAAATTGTTCGTAATTATTTATATATTGAATGAAAAAGTTAATAATATAGTTGATAAATATATGATGAAAAAATATTATAATTTCTGATGAAGAATTAGAAATATAAAAATTAAGTATAATAAAAGATTATTAATTTGTATTTTAATAATCTTTTTATTTTATCCATTTTGTTTTACAAATCTGTCAAAATCATGTATTTCACTTGTTTCTAGGTTTGTACTATTTAATTTATTAAATAATTCTTTTTGTTCTCTAGATAATTTTTTTGGAATATAGACTTTATATACTAAATACATATCACCTTTATGGCCTCTATATTTATTGTCTACTCCTTTTCCTCTTATTTTTTCTTTATCTCCTGTTTGTATTCCTGATGATATATTTAATTTTAGATTTCCATATAATGTTGGTATTGTTTTTTTTGCTCCAAGAGTTGCTTCTGTTATTGTTAGTGGTATTTCTATATAAATATCATCGTCTTTTCTTATGAAGTATTCATGATCTTCTACAATGAATTCAAGATATAAATCTCCATTCTCTCCACCATTTGTTCCTGGATTTCCTTTTCCTGATACTCTTAATCTGTCACTTGTATTAATTCCTGCTGGAACTGATACTGTAATTGTTTTTGTTTTTCTAACTTTACCTTGTCCATGACAATTATTGCAAGATCTTTTAAATGTTTTACCACTTCCATGACATCTAGGACATGTACTTTTTGATTGAAATGTACCAAGTATTGTTCTTTGTTCTTGAATTATAACTCCTGCTCCATTACAGTCTGGACATGTTTTTGAATCAAATCCACCTTCTCCATCACATTCTTCACAATCTTCAACAACATCTAGTTTTATTTTTTTATCACATCCATAGACTGCTTCATCAAATGATAATTTTATTCGCATTATTGTATCAGAGCCTCTTGTTTTTCTGTTTCTTGATTGTCCTCTTCCACCAAATGATGAAAATCCTCCCATAGAATCTCCACCAAAGAATGAATCAAATATATCACCTAAATCAACATCAACGCCTCCAAAGTTTCCAAATCCAGAACCTCCAAAGCCACTTGCTCCTTGGTTTACACCTGCATGACCATATTGATCATACATTTTTCTTTTTGATTCATCTGATAATATGGAATATGCTTCTTCTACTTCTTTGAATTTTTCTGCTGCATTAGGATCATCTTTATTTAAATCAGGATGGTATTTTTTTGCTAGTTTTCTAAATGCACTTTTAATTTCAGCATCACTTGCACTTCTTTCAACTCCCAATACTTCATAATAATCTTTTTTATCTGATGCCATGTAATCACATCCTTTCATTTAATTCTTTAAATTTATTAAATAATTCACCAAATTTATCTAAGGCTTTATCAATTATTTTATCTTTTTCAAAATCAATTCCAAGTGTTTTTATTTCATCTAATGGATATTTAGTATCTCCAAGTTTTAAAAATTCAATATATTTATCTCTAAATTTAGTATCTCCATTAATTATTTTATCAGAAATATACATTGAAATACTTAAACTTGTTGCATACTTATATACATAGAATGCTCTATAAAAATGTGGTATTCTTTCCCATTCATAGCTTATTTTTTTATCAACTATTACATTTTTACCAAAATATAATTTATTTAAATCATAATATATTTTATTTAAAGATTCTGATGATAATGGTATTTCTGCTTCTCTTTTATCGTATACAATTTTTTCAAATTCTGCAAACATTGTTTGTCTATAAATAGTTGCTTTAATATTGTCTAGTAATTGATTTAGAATATATTTTTTTTCATTATTATCTTTTGTATTATTATACATATAACTTGCAAGTAACAATTCATTTACTGTAGATGCTATCTCAGCTACAAAAATTCTATAGTTTGAATATGGTCTTATATTATTAGAACATGAATATCTAGTATGAATAGAGTGTCCTAATTCATGTGCTATTGTAGATATATCATTATATTTTCCTTCAAAATTTAATAGTATATATGGATCTGTATCAAAATTACCACTTGAGAAAGCTCCTCCTGTTTTACCTACATTGTTATATACATCTATTAAATTATTATTAAATATATAGTTTGCTTGTTTTAGATAATCTTCTCCCATTACATTTAATGCTTTTAATACTATTTCTTTTGATTGTTCAAAACTATAATTTTTATCTATATCATTACTTGTTTTAGTATATAAATCATATAGGTGTATTTTATCTAATTTTAATAGTTTTCTTTTATATTCAAAATATTCATATAATATATCTAATTTGTTGTGTACTGATTCTATTAAATTATTATATAAGCTTATATCAATATTATCATCAAACAATTCTTTTTCAAGTGTCGAATTATATTTATAAATTTTAATTAAATTAATGTCATTATCTACATTATTTAGATATGTTAGAGATATTGTATTTTTATAGTTTTCAAATGTTTTATAAATTTTATTAAATGCATTTTTTCTAACATTTCTATTATTAGACATTATATATTTAGAAAAATTACTTTGTGTTAATTCTATTTTATTATTATCTTCATCTATAATATTTCCAAATTTCATTTCTGAGTCTGTAAGCATATCATATATTTGACTATTACTTGAATAGTTTCTAGTTAATTGATTTACTATTTTTTCTTGTTCTTTTGAAAGATAATGTTCTCTATATCTATTTAGTCTATCAAAATATAATTTGTATGATTTTAATTTATCTGATTTTTCTAATAGTTGTTGTATTTTATTATAGTCTGATTTATAGAATTCTTCATCGAAGAAAGATGTTTCATTTTGGTATTTAGAATATGTATCCATAAGTGCAGTTATCATTTCTTGATATTTTATATTTGTTTGATCTTCACAATTTTTAAGTGATGCATATTCAGATAGTTTATTTGATAGTTTATCTAATTGTTCATCTAAATTAATATAATCTTCTAATATATTATTATTACTAAATAATTTTCCTTCATATTTTTTTATTTCATCTATTTTATTTTTAAATAATTCTAATTCTTTATAAAATTCTTCATCAGTTTTATAGATTCTTGTTAAGTCCCATTTATATTTATTATCTATTTGGTTTCTTAATTTTTGTTTTTCCATAAATTCTCCATATACACATAAAGAGGCTCATAAGAGCCCTTTATTATTCCTCATCTATATTTGCTTCTTGAACATCATCATCATTTTCTTTTTTAGATTTCTTATCTTCTTTTTTATCCTCTTTTTCTTCATTAGATTCTTGTGATTCAGCCTGTCTTGATTTAGCTGCTTCTTCGTAGACTTTACTAGCTAATGCCATTGCTTTTTCTTGTAATTTATCTTTCTTTTCTTTTATATCTTCTATATCTTTTTTATCAAGTGCATCTTTTAAGTCTTTAATCATATCTTCTACTTCTTCTTTTTCTTTCTTGTCAACTTTATCACCAAGATCTTTTAATGATTTTTCTGTTTGGAATACTAATTGTTCAGCTTCATTCTTTGTTTCAGCTTCTTCTTTTCTTTTTTCATCTTTTTCTTTATTTTCTTCAGCTTCTTTTCTCATTCTTTCTACTTCATCATCACTTAAGTTTGTTGATGATGTAATAGTTATTGATTGTTCTTTATTTGTTCCTAAATCTTTAGCTGTAACATTAACTATTCCGTTTGCATCTATATCAAATTTAACTTCAATTTGTGGAACTCCTCTTGGTGCAGGTGGGATATCTGATAATTGGAAGTTTCCTAATGTTTTGTTATCAGCAGCCATTGGTCTTTCACCTTGAAGAATATGAATATCTACAGCTGGTTGATTATCAGCAGCAGTTGAGAACACTTCTGATTTTGATGTTGGAATTGTTGTATTTCTTGGAATTAGAGTTGTCATAACTCCACCTAATGTTTCTAGTCCTAGTGATAAAGGTGTTACATCTAATAATACAATATCATTAACATCTCCTGTTAATACACCACCTTGGATTGCTGCACCCATCGCAACAACTTCATCTGGATTAACTTCTTTAGATGGTTCTTTTCCAAGTTCTTTAGTTACTAAATCTACAACGCATGGAACACGTGTTGATCCACCAACAAGAATTACTTTATCAATATCTTTCTTAGTCATTTTAGCATCCTTTAGAGCTTTTCTTACTGGATCTAATGTAGATTCTACTAAATCAGATATTAAGTCTTCAAATTTTGCTCTTGTTAGAGTCATATCTAAATGTAATGGTTCTCCATCTTTTCCTTGAGTTATAAATGGAGCAGATACTTGAGTTGATACCATACCTGATAGTTCTTTTTTTGCCTTTTCAGATACTTCTTTAAGTCTTTGCATTGCCATTTTATCTTTAGATAAGTCAATACCATTTTCTTTTTTGAATTCAGATACTAAATAATCCATAATTCTTTCATCAAAGTCATCTCCACCAAGTTTATTGTTTCCACTAGTTGATTTAACTTCAAAGACTCCATCTCCTAATTCTAGAATTGAAACATCAAATGTTCCACCACCTAAATCGTAAACTAGTATTGTTTGTCCTTCTTCTTTATCAAGTCCATATGCAAGTGCTGCAGCAGTTGGTTCATTTATAATTCTTTCTACTTCTAATCCTGCAATCTTTCCTGCATTTTTAGTTGCTTGTCTTTGTGAATCTGTAAAGTATGCTGGAACAGTAATTACTGCTTTTGTTACTTTTTCTCCTAGATAATCTTCTGCATAATCTTTAATATATGATAAAATCATTGCTGAAATTTCTTCTGGTGTATATTTTTTTCCATCTAGTTCAACTTTTTCACTTGTTCCCATTTTTCTTTTTATTGATGAGATAGTATTTTTATTTGTTAGTGCTTGATGTTTTGCATTTTCTCCAACTATTTTTTCTCCATTTTTGAATGCTACAACAGATGGTGTTGTTCTTGAACCATCTTTATTTGCTATAACCTTTGGTGCTCCTGCTTCTAATACTGCAACGCATGAGTTTGTTGTTCCTAAATCTATTCCTATAATTTTTGACATATTAATCACTCTCCTTATTCTCTGTCATTTCTTCTATTTGATTTATTTTTACACTTGAAGGTCTAATAACTTTATCTTTTAGTTTATATCCTTTTAATAATACTTCTAAAACTTCTTCATTTTTCTTTGTTATATCGCTATCTGTAACTAATGCTTGTTCTAATGATGGATCAAATATTTCTCCTTGTCTTGATATTTCTACTACTCCATATTTTCTTAATATTTCGTTTAAATTTGCATACATCATTTTAAATCCTTCTAAAAACTTAGATAATTCATCTGTTAAATTATTATCATCTAATTTAATTGCTCTTTCAAAGTTATCTGATAAAACAAGTAATTCTTTTATTAAGTCTTCATTTGCATATTTTAACATATTTGAAACTTCTTCATCTTTTCTTTTTCTATAGTTAATTAATTCTGCTTGAGATAATTTTATTTTGTTTGATAATTGTTCATTATCATTTTGAAGACCTATTATCTTATCATCTAATTCTTTTTTTTCATCTAGATTTTTTTGAAGTTTTTCTTTTTCTTTTATTAATTCAGATATTTCTTTATTTTTATCTTGTATTATTTTTTCAAGTACTTCTTCATTACTTTTATTATTATCTTCTAATTGTTCTATATTTTCTTTTGTTATTTCATTTTCTTGTTTTTTATTATTTGTATGTTTATGTTCCTTCATTTAATCCTGCCTTTCTATATTTTCTTTTATATATTCTAACATATTAACTACTCTATTATATTCCATTCTCTTTGGTCCAACTATTGCGATTGTTCCTTCTTGGTTGCTACTTTTAAATTTTGTTTTTATAACAGTTACATCTTCATCTATGTTAGACTCTTTTCCTATATATACTTTAATATTATTATCATTATCTTCTTCAATACTTCTAAGTAGTTCTTTATCTTCTAATTTATTATATACTTTTTTTATTTTATCTATATTAGAAGAAAATTCTGGTTGATCTAATATTTTATTTCTACCTACAACATTTACTTGTGTATCAGTAAAATCATTAAATACTTGATAGAATGCATTATATAATTGTTCATGTTGTTTTACATATTTACCTATAATTGGTTTTATTTCAAATTCTAATTTTGTAGATACTTGATCTATTGGTGTACCTACGATTAATGAATTGATTAAATTTACTGTTTTTTTAATATCTTCACTAGATACATTTTTTAGTGTTACATTCTTATGTTCAACATGTCCTCTATCTGTAACAATTAATACTACCATTGAACTTTCATCAATTGGTATTGTTTCTATCTGTTTTAATAAATTGTCATGTGAATCACTACCTAATACAATTGTTGTATAATTTGTCATATCACTTATTAATTGAAGAGAATTAGTAATTACATCTGATAATGCAAGTTGTGAGTTTTGAAATACAATTTGTAATTTAAGCATATCATCAGCATCCATTTTTTTTGTATCCATTAGATGGTCTACATAATATCTATAACCTTTTGAACTTGGAACTCTTCCTGAAGATGTATGAGTTTTTTCAAGTAATCCTTGATTTTCTAACTCCATCATATCATTTCTTAGGGTTGCTGAAGATAGTTTAAATTTTTTCGATAATAATTTAGATCCTACAGGTTTAGCATCTTTTACATATAAATCAACTATAACTTTTAAAATCTTTTCTTGTCTATCACTTATCATATAGACCTCCTAGCACTACTTTTTCTCTAGTGCTAAAAATATAATAAAACAAAAATTAGCACTTGTCAAGTAAAAGTGCTAATTTATTTTAAACTATTGCTTTTTTTTCATCTAATTTATTATATAAGGTGTAGTTGTAGTTCCGTTTCCTGAGCTATATGTTGTATTAAATTTTAATGATATAACTGGTCTTATAGAAATTGTTGTTGTTGGTGGAACAATTCTTGTTAATGGAGAGCCTTGATGAACAACATGTATTATACATCCGTCTGATGGATCATAAACATTAGGAGATCCTGTCCAAAATGTATTTCCATCATATAAATAATATGAAGTATTATAATTTGTTTGTATATTATTTGCGTCAGCATCATTTCCAGCAAGCATTATTTCATCTGTTGTTAAAAGTCCAATTGGATATGTTAGTTTCCCATTTCCATGTCCACTTGTTCCAAAATTATCACTAGTATTTGTACAAATTAAACTTGGTTGTCCTGTATATGTTCTAAGCCATGGACAATATTGAAATTCTGTCCCATTTGCAATTGCAGCTTCTGATGATGAAATTGCACTTGCATAACTTGTTTCAATTTGTTGTATTGTTTTATTGTATAAGGATGCTAAGGCAAGTTTGACTCCATATATTGTCATATCATCTCTATCATTACAAAATGTTACTGCATTATCTATTTTATTTTCTGATGTTTTTCCTGAAAAATTGGTTTGATACCATGAATCTATTTTTGTTTTAACTTTTGAATTTGTATCATTTTCATTTGTTGTTTTATACATATATCCTACATATTTTGGATCATTTGCTGCTTCATTGAATTGACCTACACCTATATTTGTGTTTCCATTTCCTATTTCTGGACAAACTCCATTTGTTGGAGTTCCATTATATATCATTTTTACTCCACCTGATTCTGTTGTTCTTACTATTTTCCAGCAGAATCCATTAAATATTACATTATTATTTGTAACATTACCTCTATAATAATATATTGGATATTTATCATTGATTGTTGTTGTCCTTGTATATACCCCATTAGTATTTGTTTCTGATGCACTTTTTGTAAAATCAATTGATGCATCTTTCCCTCTTGTTATATCCTGCATCACTTTATTTAGTGTGCTCGCATTGGGTATAATTGTACCTGTTTGACCGCTTGATTCTGATATTGGAATTGGACAACCTGTATCATTTTTTTCTTTTGCATTATTATCCGATTGAACATATACTGGATTTAGATTAAATGTTAAATGAAGTGGTAAATTTTCTAAATCTGTATTTGATAGTGTTTTTTTAAAACTTATTGTAATTTTATATGTTACTGTTTGTCCTTGTTTAACTTCATCATATTGAGATAATTCCACTCCATCTGAATAAGTTATTTTTGAAGTTATTAAATCTGTTGATGTATATTCCGAATCATCAGATGTGGTTGCTGTACCTTTATTATCTACTATGCTTAGAGTTGGAACAGCATTAAGCATAGCATCAACTGATCCATCATTTATAATATCAACAGTAAACTCAAAAAAGTCTCCTGGTATTGATAGAGTATTATTAAAACTTATTGATTTATAATTTGTATCATATGTATGAGTTCCTGTAACACTTCCTGTTGATAGAGAAAAACTATCTGTTGGATTTCCTACAAAGTGTATACTCCATGAACCATTTGATATTATAGTTGTTCCTGTAATATTTAGGTTTTGTTCAAGTAATGCAAATCCAATAGATAGGAATAATAATAAAACAAATGATAAAGCAAGTAATTTTTTTTGTTTTCTTATTTTTTCTCCCATATACATATTCTCCTTATTATTTATATGTATTATGATAAGATATTTTTATTATATTGTCAAATAAAAAAATTTCATCTTATGATGAAACCTTTTTAGTTTCTATGAAACATTCTATATCATTTAACATATAACTTGTTTTTAAATTATCTTTTTTAATTAATTCATCTGATAATGTTTCTTGTTTTATATAGTCTTTATATTTATCTATCATTTTATCTATATCAGAATTACCATTATAATATGTCTTTATATGTTCATTTATTATATAATCATGTTCTTTTCTTATAGATTGTACGTTTCTTACAAATTCTCTAGCTAGACCTTCTAATATTAAATCTTCTGTTAAAGTTGTATCTAATACTACTATTGTATCTGTTGTAGATGCAGAAGTATATCCTTCTTTGTTATTAATATCTATTATTATCATGTCAGAATTAATTGTATAGTCATCTCCACCAAGAGATATTATATATGTTCCTTGTTTTATTTTTTCTAAATCTTCTTTAGATATAGTTTTTAATGCTTCTTGGAATAATTTTACTCTAGGTCCTAATACTTTACCTACTTCTTTAAAGTTTGGCTTTATATTATATTCTAAGTATTCATCCATATCGTTTTTATATATGATTTCTTTTGTATTTATTTCTTCTTTTATAATATATTCTAGATCATTTATTATTTCTTTATCATTGCTTGATAAGATTAGTGATTGTATTGGTTGTCTTACTTTTATTTTAGCATTTTCTCTTGCATTTCTAGCTAAACTACATACATCTCTTACTTTATCCATTTGTTTTTCTATATCATCATTTATATATTTTTCATTAACTTTAGGAAAATTTGATAAATGAATTGATTTTTCTTTTGTTAGTCTTGTATATATTTCTTCTGTTATAAATGGACATATTGGAGCTACTAATCTACATAATGTTATTAATGATTCATACATTGTTTGATAAACCGCTTTTTTAGATATAGATAATTCACTATCCCAGAATCTTCTACGAGTAGATCTTATATACCAATTAGATAAATCATCATTTAAAAATGGAACTATAAGTCTTGCAACTTTATTTAAATCATATTCTTCATATGCTTTTGTTACTGCATCAACTAATTTATTTAGTTTTGATAATAACCATTTATCTATTAATTCTCTATCTTTATAGTCAATATCATATTTTCTTGGATCTATATTATCTGAATTTGCATACATTTCAAAGAATGAATATGCATTTTTTAGAGTAGATGTGAATTTTGAATAAACTTCTGCTATACCATCTTCATCAAATTTAATTGGAGTCCAAACTGGTGATATATATGCTAAATAGAATCTTATTGTATCTGCTCCATATTTTTCAAGAGTTGTGAATGGTTCTACTACATTTCCTTTACTCTTATGCATTTTTTGACCATTTTTATCAAGTAATAAATCATTTACAACAACATTTTTGTATGGGGATTTTCCTGTTAAGAATACTGATATTACAAGAAGTGAATAGAACCATCCTCTTGTTTGATCTACTCCTTCAGCAATAAAGTCTGCAGGAAATTGCTTACTAAAGAATTCCATGTTTTCAAATGGATAGTGTTGTTGTGCAAATGGCATTGAACCTGAATCAAACCAACAATCTATTACATCATTTACTCTATTCATCTCTTTTCCACATTTTGGACATTTAATATGTATATTATCTACAAATGGTCTATGTAAATCTATATTATCTTTAACTTTTTCTATAGCTAGTTCTTTAAGTTCTTCTATTGAACCTATCATATGTGTATGACCACAAGAACATGTCCATAGTGGAAGTGGGCATCCCCAATATCTAGATCTTGATATTGCCCAATCATTCATGTTTTCAAGCCAGTTAGCAAATCTTTTTTCTCCTACATAATCAGGATACCAATTAACTGTTTTGTTTGCTTCAACTATTTTATCTTTTAATTTTGTAACTTCTAAATAGTACGATGGTTTAGAATAATAAATTAATGGTGTATCACATCTCCAGCAATGTGGATAATCATGTGTCATTTTTTGTTTTTTAAATAATTTGTCATTTTCTTTTAAATATTTAATTATTTCTATTTCAAGTTCTGGGTCAACTACAAGTCTTCCTTTCCATGGACCTTCCATGTAACAACCATCTTCTCCTACTGGATTTATATATGGTAAATTATATTTTCTTCCAACTTTAGCATCATCTTCACCAAATGCTGGAGCAATATGAACTATACCTGTACCATCTGAATTTGTAACATAACTATCGCATGTTACAAAAAATGCTTTTTGAGTTACATCTATAAATGGCATGAATTGTTCATATTCTTTATATTCTAAGTCTTTTCCTTTATATTTTTCTAAAACTTTAATATCTTCACCTAGTATTTTTGTAGCAAGTTCTTCTTCTAAAATAAAATTATATCCTTTTGATTCTACTTTAACATAATCATATTCTGGATTTACACATACTGCAACATTTGCCATTAATGTCCATGGTGTTGTTGTCCATACTAAGAAATATGTATTTTCTTCATCTTTAATTTTAAATGGAACATATACAGAATTAACACTTACTTCTTTATATCCTTGTGCAACTTCATGACTTGCTAAACCTGTTCCACATCTTGGGCAATATGGTAGAATTTTAGTTCCTTTATAGAATAATCCTTCATCAAAAAATTTTTTTAATATGTACCATTCTGTCTCAATATAATTATTATCATATGTAATATATGGATTATCTAAATCTATTATTTGTCCCATTTGTCTTGTCAATTTTCTAAATGCTTCCTCATTTTTCATTACATCTTCTTTACATTTAGCATTAAACTTTTCAATTCCATATTTTTCGATATCGCCTTTTCCATTAAAGTGTAATTTTTTTTCAACATTTACTTCTACTGGTAATCCGTGAGTATCCCATCCAACTTTTCTATATACTCTATATCCTTGCATTGTTTTATATTTACAAAAAGAGTCTTTTATGAATTTTGCGACAACATGATGTATTCCTGGGTTTCCATTTGCAGTAGCTGGTCCATCGTAAAATACAAATGTATTTTCTTCATCTCTTGTATTTATGCACTCATTTAAAATATTAATTTTATCCCAATCTTTTAATATTTTATTATCAATTTTACTTTGTTCTTTTTTGTCCAATTTTTTAAACATGTTATTACCTCCCCAATAAAAAAAGATGGTCAAAAGGACGATTAGTCGTGGTACCACCTTAATTACTTCTTATTAATCTTAACGCGATTATTCGTATTTATCTTATCCATAAATAACATCAAAAGTGATTTGAATATTATCTTGTTATCTATTTTCACCTAACATAGACTCTCTATAAACTACAATAATATTCCGTCTTTCTCATCTGCTTATGTGTTATATAGTAACATAATTATTTGTTATTTTCAACAGATTTAATTAATTTATCTATTTCATTTCCAATTATATTTAGTTTATCTGTTATAATACTTAATTCTGTTTCTAATTTTTGTTTTTTATATTTAATATTATTTAATTTAATCAATGTATCATTTATTAGAATATTTGAATTAGATTTAGTCTTATTTATTACTAAATTCTTATTTTTATTTAATTCATTGACTTGCTTTTGTAATTCATTTACTTTATTAACAAGTATTTTTTCATCATTAATTATTTTTTTAATAAAACTATTAACTTGATTTATATCATAGCCATTGTTAACTATTTTAAATCTTTCCATTGTAACCTATCCCCCATTTAATTACTATGAAAAGTCTATATCATCTATATCATCTTTTTTGTTATTTGTAGATTTTGTATTTGTAGTTTTATCATCAGAAATACTTCCTTCAACATTTACATTATTTGGTGTGCATAAAAATATTCCTCCACCTAATTTTTCTAATGTACCACCTATTGCATATATTGTACCATATAGAAAATCTACAATTCTTTTTGCTTGATCTGGTGTTACTCTTTTTAGATTAACTACAACAGCAGATCTATTTTTTAAATAGTCGGCTATCTGTTGTGATTCTGAGTATGCTCTTGGTTCAAGTAACATCATTCTAGATCCAGCTATACCATTTTGTTTTTGATATTCTGGTTTACTTGTTGAATAAAATTCTTCATCTTTTTCTATTTCTTTTGTTTCATCTGAATTATTATCTTCTTTTCCACTTAAAATTCCGCCAATATTAAAAGCCATATTATTCCCTCCTAATTAGTTAATTTAATTTTAACATAAATTTTTATATTTATAAAATTTTTTCTCATCTTTTATATTTTTTATTGTGCATTATTCATATTTTGTGTCAGTTGATTTGTTAATATTTGAGTTTGATTAGTCATCATTTGCATTTGTGCTTGTTGTGTTTGTGCCATTTTTTGATTTGGAGCAAAAAATGTGTCTGCTGATTGTTGTTGATTTGTATCATAACTTGATATGTTACTTATTCCACTACCATTTATATCAGTTGTATTATTTGATGTTTTCTCAAACCAAATTTTTTCTAAATCTACATTATTACTTAAAGGCTGTGGATCCGGCAAATCCATTTTCATTGATATAGGTACTTTAAATGCTGATCCGAATGCTACACAGTTTCCAGGTTTTAAGTTTTTTAGTTGCAATATTATTTCTTCTGAAATACTTGGTACCATATCTTTTATATAAGCTAAATCTTTTGGGTGCATTGTTCTTAATATTATGAAATTGCCACATTGCGCAACACAAGTATCAGATAATTCTGATGGCCTTTGTGTTATTAGTCCTAGAAAAGCTCCATATTTTCGTCCTTCTTTAGCTATTCGTTCAAATATATTATATCCAAGTAAATCTACATCTGCATCATGTTGTACATATCTATGTGCTTCTTCTATAAATATATGATATGCTTTTGAACCACGTTTTTCCAATGTTGAAACCTTTAAAAATATCATTCTAGATATAATTTTAGTAATTACTTTTGCTGTTCTATCATCTATATAGTTAATATTAAAGTTAACTATTTGACATGCTTTTCCTGTCTTTTTATCATTCATTAATTCTTCTATATATTGATTTTTATCTACTTTCTTTGGATATCTAAAATATATTGCATTGCTTCCATTAACTAATGTATGAAGTCTAACTGATACTACATTTGCATAATCAAATACTTTTTCACTTTTTAAAATACCTTCTGATACTAATGCGAAATCTAATGCTAATTCTAGATCTTCTAGACTATAGAATTTATTTAATTCTTCTTCTGCAACTTTGATTTCATCTTCTAAAATAAATCCTCTAACAAATTCAACTACTAATTCCATTTCTTGCATTTTACCTGTCTTGTCAATATATAAACATTGTTTTAATGTTCTGACATAACCTGGTTGTACTATTTTACTTTCTAGATTAAGTGATGGTGTATTAAATTTTGTTAGTGTTGCGGTAACTTGGTCACGTATTTTTGTTGAGTCCGATCCACTTAACAATATATCTTGAAGAGCTCTTGCTATAATATCATTTTTCTTTTTTTCTACGCTTGGTCCATTTCCTGATATTATTTGAACTAATTTAATTGTTTTTTCAAGTATAGGTAATTGAAGTGGTGTTGTACAATCAAGTAATAATGCTAAATCATCTACGTCTAGTAACCAAATAGGTATTTGTAGAATTTCTGTGTCAGGGTGAAGTGTATTTGTTGTATATGATTTGTAATTAATGTCTGGATTTTTTTCATGAAATGTTCCAAATGCTCTTGTATATTCACCATATGCATCAAAGAATATTATATGAGATGATATTGGTGGTTGAGGACATTCTGTAAATAGTTTTTGTACTATTGATGCAACTGTACATGATTTACCTGAGCCTGAGTTTCCTAGTATTGTAAAATGTGTATTAAAAAATTCATTTATTGATACGTTTATTTTATAATTACTATAGATATTTGATGTACCAAAGTTTGTATATCCTGGTGTTATATTTTGATTTCCTAATATGGTTGCTAACTCATCTGTTTTTATAATTCTTGCCATACATTTAAATGATGGTTTAATACTAGCACCTGGACTAAATTTTCCATTATCTAATTCTCCTACTATATTTGCTGTTAATATTTCTCTATTTGTATTTACAACTTCTGCTACAACCTTTCTATCCGGAGAATCAGGGTTTTCAAAAACAACATGAAAACCTATTAAATTTGGTTGTTCTTCTATTTTTACTTGTAAATTTACATATATAGTATTATTAACTACTTCCTTTATATTCCCAAGCATTATTTCCACCTCTATTTTTATACTATTAAATTATATCATATTAATTTTATTATTTTTATTCTTTATCATATTTTTTTTTGAAATAATTGTATAGATAATAAAATATTGTAAATAATATCCATATTAATAATAATAAATTACTCATTTGTACAATTGATAATATAACGTCATATCTATATAGTAGTACTGTATCTGATAAGTTTATTCCGTTATAGGTTGCTATAGCAACAAATGATAAGAACATGAAATATATACTTGTAAAAAATATATAATTTATTATTCTTTTAAAATCAGATATCTTTTTTGAAAAATATGTTATAAATATAAAGGTTGTTATAAATAACATAATAAAAAAATATGCAACGGTTGATGGAAAATAAATGTATGACATAATAGATTTAATTAGTGTATCTATGCATGATTTAGTATATGTTGGATATGCGCAAATTAATCCTATTAATATACCTATATATAATCCTATAACTATTATTTCTACAAATTTTCTTTTTGTTTTAATATTGTATATTAGTATTGTTAATAAGAGCAAAGAAAAAATTAACATTTCTATTCCTAGAAAAGATGAAAATATGTATTTTAATATAGATGTTATCTTATCTAGTATAGATAAATTCATTATATCAACTTCCCTTTTATTCTTTTATTGTACTTGTTCTGCTACATATATAGTTTGATGCTTATCATCATCTTTTGTACATGTAATTAGTGTTAAGCATCTTTTTTCTTCATTTCTTCTTATTACTGCTATACCTATCTTATCTACGTTATATATATCTACTATCTTATATTCATATTGTACTCCATTATATGTAATAAAACAACTATCTCCTATATTTAATTTATATAAATATGCAAAATAAGATATCCATGCATTTCCTGAGTGTGCCATTAGTAATAAATTTCCTCTATCTTGATCTGGCATACTTGAACCTTCAAGCATGGTAACATTATATTTTATGTCATTGTATTTATTATCAAGATTGTAAAATCCTTTTTTTAATCCTATCTTAGGTATTTCTAGAATTCCTAAATATTGATCCCAGTTAATTTGATATTTAACTTGATTATTTTCTTTTGTTTCTCTTTTATCTATTTCTTGGTCTTGACTTATATTTATATCATATTTTGTTTCTTCTATTTCAATTAAGTCTTCTGTTAAATTTTCATTCATTTTCAGTTTCATATTAGAATATAATTCTTCTTTTAACTTTGAAAAATAATCTTTTGATATAATTATAATTCCTGTAAATATAAGAAAAGAGCCAATTAATAATATTTGGCTCTTATTTAGTTTCTTTTTATTCATGTCTTGGTTTGATGTTTGCATAAATAATGCCTAATCCACTAACTAATACAACAAGACCAATTATTATAAATATTACTGAATTATTAGATGCTGTATTTTCAGGTCCTACTACAGTAAATTTAAAATATCCTTTTGTAGTTCTAGGTGATGTTGTTACTGTTGTTACTTTTTGATATTCTGATTGTGTATTTGTAGTTGTATAATAGTGACCAGTGTATGAAGGATATATTGCTCCAACATCTACATTAATTGTTTGTTCTTTTGATGTTACTGATGATACTGGAATTCTAATATAAAATCCTTTTGTAGATAAATCGTATCCTTCTGTAATATCTTTTCCATCTGCATCTACTAATTTTGTACCAGAAGGTGCTTCTGTTAATGTTAATGTATATGATGTTACATCGCCTGTCATTTCTTTGTAAGCATCATTTTTTGTAGTAACTACTTTTATTTCTCCTGTTTGGAAATATGTTCCATCACTTGTTTTTGCAATTCCTAATTTTGTTGCATCGTCACTTACATCTTTTGTTGATGGTACTGTTTTAACATCCATAAATAATGGGTATTTAGATGAGTCTACATCTTTATTATTTTCATCCCATACTTTTTTATTATTATATATTTTTACTGCTTCAGCAATTAATGCTCCAATTCCATTTTCAGCAAATACATTTGTTGTTGATGTAATTGTTGGTGTACATGTGTTTGTGAAAGATAATGAGCAATTTTCTGTATATATTAATGTTGGTGCTGTTGTAGTTGGTAGTTCTGTAATTGCTTTAGTTGCTGTATCATAACTTAATATTTTTGTATAATCAAATGGTGTATGACCTGTTTCTGGTTGAAGTGTTTCTGGTTGAGATGTTAATGAAAGATATGCCCAAATTGCTTCTTGACTTATCCATGCAAGAACTTTTTCATCAGTAATCTTAGTTCCACCACTATGTGTATATGTATTTTCTGTTCCATTTTTTGTTGCATTTGGATAAAGATTTGCTGTTAGATATAATAAACCAAAGTCTGTTATTTCATCACCTTTAGTATATGTTACATTATCAATTGGCAATGTTTTATAGTAATCCAAACAAAATACAGGTTGTGGATTAGATGAATCTGTAAATAATGTATGTGAATATTCTGCACCTATTATATTTCCGTCAGCATCTCTTCCTGTTACTGAATATTCTTCTCCACCAGTTGTGTAATCTCTTATTGTAAATGAATCACCTAATTTATAGTTTGTATTTGTTTCTGTATATGCAAATGAAATATTTCTAAATGCAACTGCTACTATTCCGGCAAATAAAACTAGTATTAGTGTTAGATTTACAATTCTTCCTTTTTTTGAATGAATAAAGTTGTATATTTTTCCATTCTTTTTGTTATTAAATTTGTTTTCATAAATTTTTTCCATTATAATCTACCTACCTTTTATTAAATTATATCATTATTTTTTTTAAAATAAATCTTTTTTTGTAACATTTTTTTATTTTACATTATTCTATTGTAAATATTCCATCCAAATCTAATAAATTAATTTTTGATTTTACATATAGTTTACATAGCACATCTCCTTTTTTAATATAATCTCCTATGTGCTTTTCTAATTTTATTCCTACGCTATAATCTATCTTATCTTCTTTGTTTTTTCTTCCTGCTCCTAGATTTAGAGATAATATTCCTATTTTTTTAGCATCTATTTTTGTTATTATTCCTGTTTTTTTTGCTTTATATTTTTGAGTTATATCGCTTAAATTCAATGAATCAATCTCTCCACCTTGATATTTTACTAACTCTAAAAATTTATCATATGCTTTGTTTGAATCTATTGATTTTTTTACTTCTTCTAGTGCTTCTCCAATTGATATTCCTTTTGACATACTTATCATTGTGCTTGATAATGTATAACATAAATCAACTAAGTTTCCGGATGTTTCTTTTTTTGTAAGGACATCAATTGCTTCTTGTACTTCTAATGCATTTCCTATATTATATCCTAGTGGAACATTCATATCACTTAAAATATATCTTACTTCTCTATTGTAACTCTCACCAATTTTAATCATTAATTCTCCTAAAATTAAGGCTTCTTTTTTTGTTTCAATTAGTGCTCCACTACCATATTTTATATCTAATAATATTTTATTTGCTCCAGCTGCAATTTTTTTTGACATTATAGATGATGCGATAAGTCCTATTGATGATGTTGTTCCTGATACGTCTCTTAATGCATATATTACTTTATCCATTGGAACTAAATTATCTGTTTGAGAACATAATACTATTCCTATTTCTTTAAATTGTTTCATTATTTCTTCTTTTGTAAGTGATGTTTTATATCCTTTTATTGATTCAAGTTTATCTATTGTACCTCCAGTATATCCTAAACCTCTTCCACTCATCTTTATTATTGGTAC